>CAYTDU010000156.1:0-9825 GCA_964436395.1 uncultured Gemmatimonadaceae bacterium
GCTATACGAGCAAATCATCTATCAGCAATTCTAATCAACAGACCTAGCGAATCGCCGCTGATGCGAGTCACAGCAAGGCGCATCAGGCCAACGCAATGTCGCAATATCTTTGTTCAAGGAGGAACCGGTAATGGCCGAACCATTCTATCGGGCCAACGTCCTGGTTTGCGGGGGGACGTCGTGCACGGCATCCGGCTCTATGCCAGTTATCGCTGCCATGAAGCAGGAGGGGCGGAAGACAAACGACAAAGATGAGCAAGGATAGAAGGAGGTGAGTTAGATGCCTGGTGGAGACAGGACAGGCCCAGAGGGCAGAGGACCGAAAACCGGTCGTGGTGCAGGGTACTGTGCCGGAAACGATCAACCCGGGTTCACCGAGCCGGGTCCGCGTGGCGGAGGCGGTTTCGGATTTGGGTTCGGGCGCGGGCGTGGTGCTGGCTGGGGTTGGCGCCGTGGCGGTCGCGTTAGAGGCTTCGGCGGTCGAGGCCGCGGTTTCAGATTCTGGCGCAGAGACTACGAAGACTAAACTCCAACAAAGAACGGGCGCCGGATGAGAGCAGCAATGCTCTCCGGTGCCCGTGAGCTTTTGGAAAACTGCTGCTTAGTTGTCCGGGAGAGGTGTCTCCAAGTCGGTATAGAAGAGTGGTGTAGCATCGATCCCGAAATTCAGGTTATTGCGAAACACCTCGCCGGCCGGGCCGGGTGGAGTGTAACCCTGCATCAGAAGCAAGACGAAGGCGGTGAGCAGCAAGACTCCGCCAAGCAACCTTGCCCAAGCACCGGTCACTCTCCTATTTGGCAAGTCCATCGAGTACTCCTTCATCGTCACAGTGGCGTGTCAAAGCACGATCGCGTCCAGCAGCCAACCACCAAACGCTATGTAGGCAACCAACAGTGTTAGGATCAGGTTGAAGCTCTGGCCCACGATATAGAGGATGATCGGTTTGCCTCCCGCCATCTGCGCGGCCAACTGCCTGAAGTCGCTCTCCAACCCGATAGCTACGAACGCCAGGCAAAACAGCCAACCTCTGCAAGTCTTGGTGATCGCTCCAATAACGTCTTTGTCGACCGCATCCAGCCCTACCTGCCCGCCTCCGAACGCCGGAATCAATAGGAACGAGAACACGAGCGAGGCTGCGACGAATCCGACTATGAATTTCGGGAACCGATACCATATTTCCATAGCATTTGGGCGAGGAGCATCTGGGTTTCTCTCGATCTGTGTGACCCAAACGATTGCTACACAAAAGGCGACCACGCCAATCAATATGTTCTGAATCATCTTCACAACCGCGGCAACGACCTCGGCGTTGTCACCAAGCAAGGCACCCGCGGCAACAACTGCACCGGTGGCGTCAATCGTACCTCCCATCCATGCTCCACCGACTTGTTCGTTCATGCCCACAGCTTTGATTATCGGTGGCATGCCTATCATCATCAGAACTGTGAAGATCAGCGTCATACCCACGGCCAGTGTGAGTTCTTCCTTCTTGGCTTTGGACGCTGCCGCGGTGGCAATCGCAGCGGACACGCCGCACACGCTAGTGGCAGCAGCCACGACAATGACGAGTGCTTTGTTCGACATCTTGAGTAGTCGCGTGCCAAAGAAATACATGAAGATCAGTACCGTGGGCGTGACTATCCATGCTACCATCAATCCACGTGCTCCGAGGACAACGATCTTACTGAAGAGAATCTCCGCGCCGAGAAGCACTAGACCGGTTTTGATGAACAGCTCGGTCTTGGAACCTGCCAACAACCACTTGGGGGTGCCTACCGTGTTACTGATCAGCAATCCGAACAACAGCGCCCACATTGCGTATGGCAATCCATATGCACTCACGGCAGTCTGTGTGGAAATGAAATACGCGAGAATGGCCAGCAGGAACACCACAACGTAGCCCGCCGAGAATGTCTTCCCCCTTTCGCCCATCATTTGAACCGCGACCACAAACCCGGCGCCCATCGCGACGAGTAGAACAAGTATTGCCAGGAAGTTCGCCTTTGGTGCCTGTGCTCTGGCGAAGAGGTCGTGTACGGCCTCTCGGTGAGCCGGGTCGGATACCAGGGATAGGATTGTATCTCTATCCACTTCTGTCATCGAGTACCGTGACTTCCACCCAATCGTTTCGGACACCGTGCGGTGACCCTCTTTGTATCCGACTTTTCGAGTGTATTTGAAACGAGTCGCGGTCGTGCCGGGGAGCTCGGAGGACAACGATGCTCCAGATGGCAGGGTGGCGGGCCATTCCGCCACGCGAACTGTCACGTCGCTATAGAACGCATCGAGCGGGCTATCTGCCCAGCGTTGAACCTGGGGCGCCTTGATACCGAGACTGAAAGCCGCTGCCACCACTGCGAAGATCAGTATCCCGAAGCCAACCCAGACTGCCCACCAATCTTCAGTTCTCCACAAAGAAGAGAATCGCTCGCCCGCGCTCATTCACTTCCTCCCATTAAGAGTTCAGCCAATTTGATGTTCTTGAAGACAAGAACAAAGAAGGTCAACCAAAGATTCCCCTGCGTGCAGATCCGTGCAAGCACGCGTTTCGGTAAATACCTAGCTTGATTAATTATGGGCATATGCTCATAATCAGGGCGGACTAGTACCGGTAGGTGACATGCCGAGACCCAGACGATGCAGGATAGTTGGTGGACCGCCAGGATGTGCGCTGTTCAAGCCCGCCGGCATACCTGTGTCACGTCTGAAGGAGTTGGTACTCGAGATCGACGAACTCGAAGCGATTCGACTTGCCGATCGCGAGGGTTTGTATCAAGAGCAGGCAGCCGAGCAGATGAAGATTTCACGTCAGACGTTCGGAAGGATCATTTCCTCGGCTCGAAAGAAGGTAGCACAGGCGTTGGTCGAGGGCATGTCGATACGAATAGAGGGTGGTGACGTCCGAGTGTCGGGTCTGAGAAGTTTCAAGTGTTTCGATTGCCGGCATGAGTGGGAGGTACCGTTTGGAACAGGCAGGCCGGAAGCTTGCCCCGAATGTTCCGGCAACGCGTTCAAGCGAACGGACGGGTTGGTCATGAAGAGTGGTGCGCCCGGACGCGGATGTGGGCCGGGTGGAGAAAAGAACGCCAAATGAACGACCATCGTGGGCTCCGTCGGGGGAGGGTTTTGGCATCGGCCCTCCTTCGCCTGCGGTGGTCAACCGAAACTTGGTAATGAAAGAGGACAACGATGAAAGTTGCAGTATCAGCAATTGGAAACACTCTTGATTCCGCTGTAGATCCGAGATTTGGCCGCGCTGCGGGCTTCCTGCTGGTGGACACTGAGACAGGTGAATACGAAGCTATCGACAACAGCCAGAACCTCAACGCCATGCAGGGAGCCGGGGTCCAAGCCGCACAGACCGTTTGTAGCCACCGCCCCGACTACGTGCTAACCGGCCATTGCGGGCCCAAGGCATTCAGAGCACTGGAGTCAGCGGGGGTCAAGGTGGTAATCGGTATTGAAGGCACCGTCGCGGAAGCGGTCGAGAAGTTGAAGGCTGGAGAAGTGGAGCCGACTCACGCGGCTGACGTTCAAGGGCACTGGGCGTAGACCTTGAAGACCTATCTCGACTGTATCCCGTGCTTTCTGCGCCAGGCGTTGGAAGCGACACGGATGGTATCTGGGGATGAAGAGATTGCGGAACGGGTTCTCCGACGCGTGCTCGAGGGCACCAACTATATGCGCATGGATCTACCGCCACCGTACATGGGGCGGCAGATACATCGGATCATTCGCGAGGTCACACACTCAACGGATCCTTACGCCGAAATAAAACGTAGATCCACCGACACAGCTCTGAAACTGTACGAACGAGTCTCCGCCTCGGTTCGGAATGCTCCGGATCCGTTCAGCGCGGCCGTGCGATTTGCCATCGCCGGCAACGTCATGGATTATGCTCTCGCTTCTGCCTGGGATGCGGAGAGAATCGAATCTTGCATCGGCGATGCCCTAACCGTCGCAGTCGATGAGGAAGCGATTGGTGCCCTACGCGATGCCGCCATTGGTGCGTCCAGCATTTTGTTCATCGGTGACAATGCTGGGGAGACGGTGTTCGATCGAATCCTGATTGAACGACTACCGGAGGGACTGGTGACATACGCTGTCAAGGGATCACCGGTCATCAACGATGCAATTCGTGAAGACGCGGAGGCAGCAGGCATAGGTCATGTCGCCCGCATAGTAGATACCGGATCTGACGCGCCGGGAACGATACTCGAGCTTTGCAGCCCCGATTTTTGTGAGATCTTCGATACTGCAGGGTTGGTTATCGCAAAGGGTCAGGCAAACATCGAAACGCTGCACCGATGTGCTCGCGATGTCTTTTTCTTGACGCAAGTCAAGTGTCCTGTGATCGCCCGCAGCCTTGGGAATGAGGTTGGCGATTGGTTGGTCGAATATTGGCAGCCGGAACCGAATACTGTCCCGACTGCAATGTGATGTGTAAAAGAGGTCCAGAAATGAAAGTAGCCATAGCGTCTGGAAAGGGAGGCACCGGGAAGACCACGGTCGCAGTCAATCTCGCGCAGGTCGTTCCAAGGCCTGTGCAGTTGCTCGACTGTGACGTGGAGGAACCGAACTGTTCACTCTTCCTCGCTCCGGAAATAGAGGAGTCAGAAAAGATCGGCATACCAATACCCTGTGTGGATGAAACAAAATGCAACGCCTGCGGCGATTGCGGGAACTTCTGCGAATTCAACGCAATCATATCGCTCGGCGCCGCACCCCTGGTTTTCCCTGAGCTGTGTCACGGCTGTGGTGGTTGCGCCAAGGTGTGTCCCACAGGTGCCATTAGTGAGGTAGACCGTCCAATCGGTGTGGTTGAAAAGGGCCGTGCAGGAGGCATCGGGTTCATCCAGGGTAGACTGAATGTCGGTGAAGCAATGGCCCCGCCACTCATCGCGGCGGTCAAAGATCGTGCAGACACCGATGGCATAACGATAATCGATTCTCCGCCGGGAACGTCCTGTCCGGTAATCGAGACTGTGCGTGATTGTGATATCGTCGTCCTGGTCACGGAACCGACTCCGTTTGGTCTCGCCGACCTCGTCCTGGCGGTTGGTGCGGTTCGAGAAATGGGCCTTCCGTTCGGCGTGGTAGTCAACAGAGCCGGAGTCGGGGACAACCGTGTGTCCGACTACTGCCGCTCCGAAGACATTCCTGTGTTTCTCGAGATTCCGAATGATAGGCGTGTAGCCGAGGCATACTCCCGCGGCAAGACAATAGTCGAAGTTGTGCCGGAATTGACTCCTGCATTCGAAGCGCTGTGGGGCAGGATAGTAGATCACTGCAAAGGTGCCGGGATAGCGAGTGAGCAGGCCTTATCCGGCGGAGTTGGTGCCAACTCGCGAGGGGGGATGTAATGGAAACCCAAACTGTGAGTTCCCACATACCGGAACTGGTTGTCATCAGTGGTAAGGGTGGTACCGGCAAGACAAGTATAGTTGCTTCGTTTGCGACGCTTGCGGACAATGCGGTCCTCGCTGATTGTGATGTAGATGCTGCAGATCTATACCTGATCCTGTCTCCAGAAGTACGCAGGCAGGTGCCTTTTTACAGTGGCAGGGTGGCGAACATCCACAGCGACCTGTGCATCGACTGCGGTGAGTGCCTCGAACATTGCCGGTATGGTGCTGTCCTTACGAATGGTACTGGCAATGGAAGCGGTCTTTACTCGATTGACCCGATTGCCTGCGAGGGATGCGGGGTGTGCGTTAGATTCTGCCCGCAGGAAGCGATCGAGTTTCCTGAGCGATATTGCGGCGAGTGGTTCGTTTCTGACACTCGCTCTGGTCCGATGGTTCACGCGAAGCTGGGGGCCGCGGCGGGCAACTCCGGAAAGCTGGTTTCCACAGTCCGCACCGAGGCACAGAAGGTCGCCGCTCAACTCGGACGGTCTCTGATAATCGTTGATGGGCCGCCAGGGGTAGGGTGCCCTGTGATCGCGTCCGTTACAGGTGCCTCGATGGTGCTGGTCATTACCGAACCGACCGTATCGGGTGAGCACGACCTCGACAGGGTGCTCCAGTTGGCGAAACACTTCAAGATCCCTGCGGCCGTTTGCATCAACAAATGGGATGTGAACTCCAGTATGGCAGACCGGATTGAAGAGAGGGCGTCTGAATTGGGAGCCGCAATCGCAGGGCGGGTGCGGTATGACGAAAAGGTGACTGCTTCACAGGTGGAAGCAAAGGCAGTGACGGAGTTCGGAGGAGACGCCTCTGATGATGTTCGGGAGGTGTGGAAGAAGGTGTTGGAAATTGGAGCTAAATGCGGTATCGGATCCTGACTAGGGAACGGTACCGATAAGAACAGAGAACATACGGAAGGAGTTAATTAGAATGCGTTTTGCGATTCCTATGGCAAACGGGCGGCTATGTCCTCATTTCGGGCACTGCCAGAGCTTTGCTCTCATAGATGCTGACATGGAAACCAAAGAGATAACGGAGCAAGGAGAGGTCGCTGCCCCGCCGCATCAGCCCGGGCTCCTGCCCGGATGGCTCGCCGAACGCGGCGCAAACGTCATAATCGCGGGCGGAATGGGCGGTAGAGCTAAGGCGTTGTTCGATGACCAAGGCATACAGGTAGTCATCGGTGCGCCTGAGGGAACGCCCGAGGAAATCGTAAAGGCACTACTCGCCGGAAAGCTGGTGACTGGAGAAAACATTTGCGATCATTGAATCGCACCAATTCGAATGCAGGAAGATGGACCACGGAGGGTGCAAAATGAAGATCGGTATTATCATCTGCGATCGTTACAGTGATTGTGCGGGCGGTAAGTGCTTCCGATCCATGAGGGAGCGCGAAGGCGGCTTCTCGAAATATTCAAAGGAAGAAGACCTCGAGGTGGTTGGATTCGTGAGTTGCGGAGGGTGTCCGGGGGGCAATATCGAATACGCTTGCGAGGAGATGATAAACAATGGTGCTGAAGCAATTCACCTTGCCACCGGATTCGTCGTTGGGTACGCTCCATGCCCGTACATCGACTACTTCAAGGAGTTCGTGGAGAAGAGATATGGTGTATCTGTGGTAGTGGGCACTCATCCGATACCGGAGAAGTATGCCAAGGTTCATTGCCAGCTGTCATCATGGAACGTCCTCACCGACCAGCCTGCGCTGATGGCTACGCAGGATGTACGTGAGGCTTACGATTAGAGAGAGTTCGCTGAGGTGGTACTAGGATGGAGTCGATTCCAATAAACGAAGTGGTTGAGTCAGCCGAATTGTACGCGGCTGAGAGAATCCCACTTTCTAGAATACAGCTCGTTCAGGCGCTGGATCCGCTAGTTCGACCCGTGAAGGCTGATCGGTCTTTGCTGAGATATGTGTTTTTCTCGATGATCGCGAACGCCGTGCAACATCTGCATGGTTCCGGCGTAGTAACGATCGTGACGGAGAACAGCGAGGAAGGCGTTGTGCGAGTAAAGGTGTCCACGAACGGCAGCGATTCGCGACAACACCGAACTGCCGGGGCGGTGAACCCAGGGATCCCTGTTGAGGTACAACAGATGGGAGCAGGGCTTCCACTTCCAGTTGTTAGGGACATTATTTCGGGTCAGGGGGGGAGGATGTCCTTGGAGGCAGACGGTGCAGGTGAGATGCAGTTCACCGTTTCGTTTCCGGGCATCAACGAATCTGGAATGGGTGTGAGTTACTGATCTAATCCTGATTTGACGCTGATCCAGAGTCGGGATACGAGGCAGAACAAGTGCAAGCAAGCAGTCGGTGTGGACGCAATGGGGGGGTGTGTACTGGTGATACGGCAATTCGTTTGCTGAACCGCTTGATACTCCGGATCATCGTGCCGTCGATGATCTTGGTGGCGGCGGTGGGTGCCCGACAGGTCTGTGCTCAGTCTGTCCAGGCTGTGTTGTTCTTTTCGCCGACATGCGGGCATTGTCACCACGTGATCACGCAATACCTACCGATTCTGTTCCAGACATACGGTGGCCAACCAAGCGTGAAGTACGACCAAACCGTTCCTCAGTCCGAGTTGAGCCTGATACTGTTTCGCAATTCTCAACTCGAGATTCTTCTGGTCGATGCGTCCAAGGCAGTTGGCAGTGAGTTGTATCTCGCGTCCAATCGCAATCAGCAAATACCACCAGCTCGATCAGGGGTGCCGAGGCTTGTTATTGGTGATGAATACCTCGTCGGATCAGCCGAAATTCCGGAGCGAACCGGTGAAATAGTCAAGCAAGGCCTGGAACAGGGCGGCCTCGGGTGGCCGACGATTGACGGTTTGGAGGAGGCTCTGGCGGCAAATCCAGCTATGGCTCCGGCCGTGGTTGCACAGCAGCAGGATGCAGCAGACACCGTGGCAGAGCAGCAGGATTCGGGGGCCGCAACGGATACGGAACAGATGGATTCAGTGGCTGCTCCAGGAAACGAAATGGAAGATAGTGCGGCAACTCGGCTGGAAGACGCGGCCCCAGATACCACACCGAATGCACCACCCCCCGAAGAACCAATTGACTCTGTGTCGCCAAACCGCGGTGACACGGTTGTTGAACCGTCGGCTGAAGTGCCTCCAACCGATGCTGAAGAGGAAGTGGAAGCTGAACCTGTGGCCGAGGCGGACGTTGATACAACCGTATCCGACGTCGCAGAAACCGGCGATTCCGCGCCGCCGGCCCCGTCGGCGTTCGATGTTGTGCCGAGGCGAGAACTATCGATGATCGAGAACTTTCAACTCGATCCTGTGGGGAATGGGTTTTCTGTCGGAGTACTGTTGCTCATGATTGCCAGCGTCTTGGTGGTGTTGCTGAAATCAGAGCTGCTGCCGGCAAAGTGGGGCTATGGTTTCCTCGTACCGATGCTTGCGATCATTGGGGCGGGCATTGCGAGTTATCTGGCGTACATCGAAGCAACCGGGGTGACGGCCGTTTGTGGGCCGGTGGGCGACTGCAACACGGTCAACCAAAGCGAATACGCGAGGCTGTTCGGCCTGCTGCCGATAGGAGCCCTTGGTTTCGTGGGATATATGGTGCTGGCTCTGGTCTGGGCTGCCTCTCGGTACGCTCCGGAATCGATTGCGCTGTGGTCGAGGGTTTCCCTGCTCTTCATGGCGGTCGGTGGTACGCTCTTCTCCATATATTTGACGTTTCTCGAGCCCTTCGTCATCGGTGCCACCTGTGCCTGGTGTCTCACCTCATCAATCATCATGACAGCGCTCATGTGGCTCTTTGCGAGCGGGGGGCGGGAGGCTTGGGTGCGGATACGTTCTAGAACGGATTAGTCTCCTTTCAACGTTTCGACCTCTCTGGATGTAGAGGTAGATGAAACGTCCGTTGCCGATCCTCGATCGGGCCGATCCTTGATCGGTTGTGGTAAGCTAGAAGGTAAGAGAAGATGAGACGATCTGATTTAAATTTCTGGGTGGATTCCGTCGCGTTTGCTGCATTCGTTTTCCTTGTGGCAACAGGCATCATCATGGAATTCCTGCTTCCAGCAGGCAGCGGCCATGCCACGACTATTTGGGGCCTCGACCGTCACGGGTGGGGTAGTATCCACTTCTGGATATCCGTTGCTTTTCTAACCGCTCTGGCACTTCATGTGTACCTGCACTGGAAGTGGATTGTCAGTGTCGTACGGGGGCACCCTCGTGAGGGATCAGGGATGAGAGTCGGACTTGGCCTGTTCGGCCTCGTGGCTTTGCTGGCGATTGCCATAGCCCCGCTCGTAACTCCCGTCTACCAGGGCGATAGCGCGCGGAGAAGTGCCGAGCCTCGTTGGGACCTGAGTGCGGAATCGGAGCTTATCCAAGGAGCCATGACGCTCGAGGAGGTGGCCCAAGCGACCGGCGTGACGCTTGAGTTCTTGGT
>CAYTDU010000157.1:0-9702 GCA_964436395.1 uncultured Gemmatimonadaceae bacterium
CGATAGGCATTTTCCATCACGATGATCGCGTCGTCCACCACGATACCGATCGATAAGATCAACGCGAGCAGTGTGAGGTTGTTGATTGTGAAGCCGAGGAAGTAGAGGAGGCCGAAAGCCGCAATGATCGAAGTGGGGATGGCTAACCCGGGAATGATGGTCCCCTTCAAGTTTCTGAGGAACACGAAGATGATGACCACCACCAGAATGCCCGCAAGTAGCAACGTCTCCTTGGCTTCCTGGATCGACCTACGCACGAACCGTGCGCCGTCAAACGCAACGGAAATTTCGATTCCAGCCGGCAATGCCTCCTGAATCGAAGGGAGTTCTTCTCTGATAGCGTCGGAGACCTCGATCAGGTTCGCCTTCGATTGGCGAATCACTCCGATCGCTACTGCGGTGGTACCATTGTATTTAAGGATCGACCGATCGTTCTCAGGACCCAATTCTACTCTGGCTACGTCGCGAAGTTTCACCAATTGACCATCTTGGTTCGCGACCACGAGGTTTTGGAACTCTTCGGGAGAACGAAGCTCACCCAGCGACCGTACCGTGAACTCTCGACGAGAAGACTCGATTCTGCCGGCCGGCACTTCTATGTTCCTCGTACGCACGGCGGTCTGCACATCCTGTACGGTCAGTCCTCGTGCGGCCAATGCTGCGGGATCGAGCCAGAGCCGCATCGAGTAGCGGCGTTCGCCAAACACCTGTGCTCGCCCCACTCCCGTCAGCGATTGGAGTCTAGTCTTGACGATACGGTCTCCGATGTCGGACAGCTCTAGGAGTCCGTAGTTTTCACCTGAGAGTGCCAGCCAGAAGAATGGTTGGGCGTCCGCATCCTGTTTGCTGACGACCGGCTCTAGAATGTCCTGCGGCAACCGGCCGCGCACCCGAGAAACCTTGTCTCGAACATCCTGAGCCGCGGCTTCCAGGTCTCTATCGAGCGTGAATTCGAGGGTGATGTTGCTCGACTGCTCGGCGCTCGAACTAGTCATCGTTCTAAGGCCCGGAATGGTGCTGAGCTCTTCCTCGAGAATGTCCGTTACGGTTGTCTCCATGACACGAGGATTTGCCCCGCGCAGCGACGTATTCACCGACACGATCGGCGAATCCACATCGGGGAACTCCCGAACAGGAAGGCGGGAGTACGCGATCGTGCCGAAGAGCACCAACGCGATGCTCACCATACTGGTTAGCACCGGTCTTCTAATTGAAGTGTCAGACAGCTTCACCTTGTCGCCTCATTCTCGATCTACCGCATCTACCGCAAGAGTTTTCAGTATTTAAGTACTTAATCAACTAATATGTTCAATAGGTTGAACGATGTCCAGCCTGGAGTTGTGACGGGAAGGGAAATGGAACAGTGTCGTTGCGGTGATACAGTCGTTCAAGTTGCTCGCCGCAGGCACCTGAAATCGCGGAGCTGTTGCTGTTGCGCGATCATTGCGGGTGAGCGGGCTCGACATGCTGCCACAGGAACTCGGCCTGGTCCATCCTGTACTCGATTTCGTCCACGTAACCCAAGTAGTAGGGACTGTCGCTGTTCGGATTCCAACTGGTAGGGCGCGGGAGGCTGGCCGCCAGCATAGCTGATTCATGTTCCGTGAGCGCCGATGCGGACTTGCCAAAATAGTGTTCGGCTGCTGCATTCACTCCGTAGATGCCAACACCGTACTCTGCCACATTCAGGTAAATTTCCAGGATTCGGGATTTGGACAACGCCCGTTCGAGGCGCCGCGTCAGGAAGAACTCCTTCAACTTGCGGATAGGATTCCGTGAAGGCGAGAGCCACAGGTTTTTTGCCGTCTGCTGCGTTATCGTGGACGCTCCGCGAGGTGCTTCCCAATCCCGGATCGCCTCCCTCATGGCAGCCGCGATTTCGGCATGAGAGAAACCCGAGTGGGAGAAAAACTCCATGTCCTCCGCGGCCACGGCGGCGCGTTTCACGTGTACAGAAATGTCCTCGTACGTGGCCCAATGCCAGCGAAGCGGCGGCAGCGTCGAATCCGACTCTAGCCGTTTGCTATAGCGCTCGATAAATGCGGTAGTCGTCGGGTTCTCTGAGACAAGTGTCGTAGCCCGTGGGAGCGTGAGCCAGAAGAGAAAGGAAAGCAAGGAAAGGCCGGCGACCGCACCCAAGCCCGCGAATCCAACCTTCCGGATACTTCCCTGTGTCACGGTTCGCGTGGACTTCCTTCAGTGACCCTTGGAGATGATGCGCACCATCTTCAAGTTGATAACGGCACAGCGCCATAGCTGGTAAGGAAGAAACACCCGCAAGAAACGCGTGAATACGGTAGGCTTCGTCGCAAAGAACTCATGGCGCATGTTTTCCCTCTTGGCGGGAACGTATTCGCGCTAGATTTATCAGTAGTCCTCGTGGTGCAGCTGGCCCTGCATGTCCACAGGGGCGCATGATCCTGCTCAAATACAAAGAGTTGTCTGCTTCGATCAGCAGCGCCTCACGTGCTCCAGTACCCAAATGATACCCAGGGGCCGGTCGCAGTGTCACTCCGTCCGCAACACCTCGATCGGATCTACGCGACTCGCGCGGCGAGCAGGCAACATGCTCGCCCAAAGGCACACACCCGTCAGCAGAAGTCCAACCAAAACATATGTAAGGGGATCTGACGACTCGACACCGAAGAGAAAGTTCGAAAGGACGCGAGTCGTCCAAAGAGCAACCAGTAGTCCGGAGCCTACCCCAATTACGGCCGTAACCAGGCTTCCCTTCAGCACCATGCCCAGCACTTTTTCCGCTCGAGCTCCGAGGGCCATTCGAATACCGAGTTCACGGGTTTGCCGTTGTACCCCCTGAGCGGTCACGCTGAAAACGCCACCCGTGGCAACGACTACTGCGGCGAACGCGAATACCATCATCAGCAACGTGCGGTACCGTTCGTCGCTGCCCGACTCCGCAACGAGAGACTCCATCGTGTTGATCCTTGTGATTGGCACATCGGGGTCCACGGCCCACACGGCCTGCTGAATCTGCGGCAACAATTGTAGGGGCTCGCCAGCAGTTCGTACCACGTAACTCAGAGCGTAGCCCATTCCCTGCGAAGGGTGCTGGCTGTGCGGTAGATGTATCATCGGTTCAATATCGAGACTGAGTCCCCCGTGGCGTACGTCCCCAACGATTCCGACAACTGTCGATTCGGTTTCACCAATCCGCAATGTTGCGCCGATGGGGGATTCATCAGGCCAGTACCGAAAAGCCATCGCTTCGTTTATCAGAACGACCCTGGGGGCGTTGGCATCATCTGCCTCTGTGAATCCCCTTCCCGAGAACACAGGCACCCCAAGGGTTTCATGATAGTCAGGCAGCGCCGTGCTCAGCCAACCTTGTGGAGGTGGTTCATCTTCCGCTGTTTCGCGCCCGACGATCTGAAACCACAGTACTGGCGTTTCGACTGCGAAGGCGGATCCGAACGGTATCGTGGAAGTAGCGCTCGCGTTGACCACGCCGGGGGTCGCCTCGATTTGCCGATGTACGGTAGTGAAGAAATCCGTGGCATCTTCGTCAGACTGGTACCTGGTACCTGGCAGTGGCACGTGGAAGGTGGCGAGGTTTGCGACACGGAGCCCCGGTTCCACGGCGAACAGATTCGACAAGCTTCGTGCGAGTAAGCCGCCGGCCACAAGGAGTACGGTTGTCAGCGCTATCTC
Source organism: uncultured Gemmatimonadaceae bacterium (assembly GCA_964436395.1). GTDB lineage: Bacteria > Gemmatimonadota > Gemmatimonadetes > Gemmatimonadales > GWC2-71-9 > JBDGYW01. The sequence goes on from CAYTDU010000157.1 coordinate 3,670, forward strand.
AAGAGTAACCACGGATTTCTGGAGTTTTCGCCCGCTCCCGGTAGTGTGCTTGCCGCCTCCCCTCACGCCTAGCGCGGCGGCACCGCGTGCGAACAGAACCGACGGCGCAAGTCCGAAGAGCGCACCGGCGATAACTCCGGCCGAACACGCGAAGAACAAGGCGCGAGAGCTCACGTGTACGTCATTCAGGCGCGGAATTGGAGGACCAAGAGATACTAGAGTTGCAGTACCTACGTAGGCAATCAACACCCCCAAAGCGCCACCGAGAAGGCCGAGCAAAACGCTCTCGGTCAACCATTGCCGCAGGATCCGGGAAATGCCTGCGCCGAGTGCCGCTCGTGTGGCCATTTCCAGCCTGCGTCCTGTTGCTTCGCCGATCGCCAGCATAGCCACATTGGTACATGCGGCAACCAACAGAATCGCAGCCGCCCCAAACAGCAGGAAGAGGGGCGTGCGGTGATTGCCAGTCACATCCTCTTTCCGGCTCACGAGCCTTGCACCGAGCGGTGACTCCGGTTGGTCTCCTGCAAACAGGTTCGCCGTTTCAGCTTGTGCCTGCTCTAGAGAAACGCCCGATGCCAGTCGACCGACACCTTCCATGCGCAGGTTCTCGAGACCTCCGAGAATATCAGGCTGACCGAGCGGTATCCACACCGCGCGTTCTCCGTCACCTCCCTGATTTCCCAGCACCAAAGTGCGTAGGCGAAAACCAGCGGGGAGCACACCGATAATTGTGTAATTGTTGCCGTTGAGGGTCAGTGTCTTGCCCACCGCGTCAGGGTCGGTGGCGAATCTGGTGCGCCATAGTGGGTGACTCAGTAGCGCGATCCGCTCAGCGGTCGCTCCATCTTCACCCGGCAGGAAACCACGGCCGATTACGGGGTTCACGCCTAGTGTCTGAAAAAGCCCGGCGTTCGCGAGGCCGACCGAGATCCGGTCCGGGTCGCCGAGTCCAGTGAGTGTCATTGTGAATTCGGAGTGAACCGCGACGCTTTGGAACTGTGTGTTGTCGTCTCTCCAGCGTTCGTAATCCGCCCAGCCCAGTGGACCTTTGTCCCAGAAGTCACTGAAGAAGGGGTGGTCTCGCCAATCGGAATTCGTGATCCAGGCATTCACGAGCCTGCCGGAGTTTTCGAACGGTAAACCACGCAGCAGCACTCCGTCCACGACGCTGAACATGGTCGTGGCAGCGCCAATTCCAAGGCCAAGGGTAGCGACAGCCACGATCGTGAAGGCTGGTCGTCTGCGAAGGGAACGTATTCCGAAGTAAACGTCCCGGACAATGGATTCGAGAAAGCTGCCGGTTCTGGCCATGGTGGTCTGCTTCTTCTTGCGAGGACTGTGTGAAGGTCTTGGGAAGTAGGGCGCACACCTTCTTCGCGCACGGTCAAGCAGGTACCAATGAGCCAGGGAGAACGCTTCTCGCCAGTACCAGAGCTTGGCGCCCTTGGGCCCAAGCGACCCCAGGATATCGGTTTGAAATTCCTCGTCGAGATCCGCGATGATGGTCTCGGCAAGCGTCTGGGGGAGCATCGCCCGCAGGATTAGCTGTGCAACTGCAAGACTTCTCATCTATGCCGCCCCACCGTTTTCCACTTCCACGTGTCGACCCTTCACTACTCACTCCTTATGGCTGTCAAAGGGTCAATCCCCGCAGCCCGGCGAGCAGGCAACAGCGTGGCCACAGCCGAAATCGCGAGCAGGAGCAACGATGCCAACGCCAATGTCATTGGGTCAGACGGACTCACACCAAAGAGGAACGTGCGCAAGAGGCGGGTAGCGGCGAGAGACGCACCGATACCAATCGAGATACCAATCAAAGCTAGCCGTAAGCCGTTGTTGAGGATCATGGACGTGACGCTCGCCTGTCTTGCTCCAAGTGCCATCCGGATGCCGATCTCCCGGGTGCGTTGGGCTACCAAATAGGAACACACGCCGTACAACCCCACGATACCGAGAATCAAAGCCAAGGAAGCGGCAAGGAAGAGCAGCAACATGCTGAATTGAGTCTGCGCGCTTGCGCGATCCACGATCTGCCGCATCGGACGTACCGACGTAATGGGAACGTTTGCGTTCACATCCCATATGGCGTCGGTCACTTGCCTGGTCAAGGATACCGGCTGCAAAGTCGTTTTGACGACGAGAGTCAGACTGATCGGGTATATGGGAGTGACGCCCGCTGAAAAGTGGAGTGGCTTCAGAGGGTAGTAAATCACCTCGGATGGGTCATCCGGGAGATTTTCGTTTCGTGTTCCGCCAACCACACCCACGATCTCGTACCACCCGTTACCATCTTCAGGGCGCGCCGGGGTGAGCCGCTTGCCGATGACATTCAGGCCCGGCCAGAATCGATCGGCGAGAGGAGCACTCAGTATGACGGCACGAGCATCACCGAGCATGTCGGAATGTTGGAACACTCGACCGGCGCGCAGAGGAATTCCCAAGGTTTTAAAATAGCCTGGTACGATATGCTGCGCGGCGTAGTTCGTCACATGCTCTCCTTCGGCAAACGGGAATTCCTCCATGGTGTGCCCCAGCATCGTGCCTCTTCCGGTGTAGGGGAGGCTTACCCCCGCTCCCACCGAAGTAACTCCTGGAATGGACCGGATCCTGTTCAGCACGTCATCGTAGAAGGCAATGAGTTCGGAATGATCGGCGTAATCTGACGACGACAAGGATACTTGGAGTGTTAGGACACCTTCGGGTTCAAAACCGTGGTCGACTTGCCGGAGATTCAGATAGCTGCGGACCAGGAGACCCGAACCGCTCATCAGTGTCAATGCGAGAGTGACCTGGGCAACGGCGAGAATCGATCGCAGCCGCATACGGCTGCGCCCGCTAGTCGATCGGCCGGTGCCCTGCTGGAGCACGGTTGCCGGGCTCGAAGGATTTTGCAGAACCGGGGCTAAGCCGAACAAGATACAGGTCAACACCGAGATGCCGACGCCAAACAAGATCGCCTGACCGTTCATACCGACGTTTTCGAGCCTGGGGAGACCCTCGGGAGCTGCTGCGAGAACTGCAGGTGTGGACAGATACGCGAGAACTAGGCCACCGAAACATCCTGCAGCAGCGAGGATCCCGCTCTCCAAGAAGAAAATCCGGGCGAGAACTCCACGTCCCGCGCCCAACGCCGTCCGAATGGCCGTTTCCTGCCTGCGTCCCTCGGATCTCACAATGAACAGGTTTGCTACGTTGGCGCACACAATCAGAAGCAGTATTCCGACGCTGCCGAGCAGGATCCAGAGCGCTGATGAAACATCGCCGACCAATTCGTCCTTGAACGGAATCACACTGATTCCTAGCTGCATTTCGCGGAGCACGCTCCTTACCTGCTCCGGATCGGGGTAGATCTGAGGAAGCCGTGACACGACGTGGTTCATCGCGATGTTCGCCTCGTCCAGAGTCACTCCAGGGCGCAATCGCGCGATGCCGGTGTTCTGCCAATAGGATCGATCGGGATTTGCGGCATTGATCTGTATCGGGACCCAGAGGCGGGCCGTCGGATCCGGGAAATTGAATCTGGGTGGCATTACACCAACTACGACTCGTGGCTCGCCATCCACATAGATGCTGGTTCCCACGATGTCGGGATCGGCGCCAAAGGTGGAATTCCAGAGCCCGTGGCTCAGTATGACAGTTCGGTCGGCGTCGATCCGCCCGTCGTCCTCGAGGAAACTCCTGCCCAGCGCTGGGGCAACGCCCAGAACACTGAATGTGGACGGTGTTGCATATACGCCCGGCACCCGTTCTGGAGATTCGCCACCTGTCAGGTTGAACCCGCCGAACCGATAGATCCCCATGTCCTCGAATACGCCATTCTCCCGTCTGTAAAAGCCATATGTGATTTCCGGATGGCCGACTTTGTTGGCGATATCTCCGCGCACTGTATGCTGCACAGAGACCACGCGATCTGAGTTGGGGTACGGAAGGGATTGAATCAGGACTCCGTGAACCAGGCTGAAAATCGCGCTGGTCGCGCCAATGCCGAGTGACAGGATGGTGATTACTACCAACGTAAATACAGGCTTCCTGGCCAAGCCGCGGATTGCGTATCGGATATCCTGAATACTAGAGTCTACGAGATTTGTCACAGGTTGCCTCCGCGACGACTTGTGAAGAGTGGGGCGCTGGATGAGTAGCGCGCGGCGCATGCCGGTTGATTGTTTCTTGCGGCGCGGGGACAGATACCATATCAGCAGTGAAGCTGCCTCTTTCCGATACCAAGCTCGTGCCTGCCGCCGACCACGCGTCGGCAGAATATCGGTTTTGTATTCCTCGTCCAGGTCCGCAATCAAGCTCCCGGTGCGCGCACGCGGCAACAGCGCCCTGAGCAACAACGCTGCAAGTCGAGGGCTGGCGGGCGATTTCATTACAGCTTGCCCAGCACCGTCTCGAGGCCGCTCCACATGCTCCTGAGAGCCGTGCGGGACTCCTTCAGTGCCTCTATCCCCTCCCGCTCCACCCGGTAGAATCGTTTGGCCTTACCGCTCCGTTCCGGCGTGGGTTCTCCCAGCCAGGAACCTAGAAGACCTTTGCTCTCGAGACGGTCCAGCGTCGTGTAGACCGCGCCTCTAGAAACCGCTCGCCCTGTTCGGTGCTCGATTTCTCGCCTGATCGCTACGCCGTACGCGGTGTCGCCGATCTGAAGGACCGCCAGCAAGACTAGTTGCTCGAATTCACCGATAGGTGTGTGCTCGCCCAAGGTGCCTCCTTGAATGCCTACATTGTGTACATTAAGGAGTAGAGAGGCCTTTGGCAACTAGGGCGGGAGATTCGGAATAGAGTCTGGGGGTTCAGTTGCCGCGCAGGTTTCTCTCCGCTAGCGCCCTGATATCCAGTCCGACGCGATTCGCAGGCTGCTCGGCGATCATCCGCTCGGCAAGGGATATCGCGCGCCGCCACTGCCGGCGATTCATGTAGTGGTCCGCCAGCACGTAGAGGAAATCGTAATTAGTCGGCTCCAAGGCCAGCGCCTTGAGCAAAACGGCCTCTGCTTCCGCGAGCAGCCCAACCGATTGGAGTGCCAAGCCATAGTTGTAGTGCACACGGCTTCGGTTGGGCAGATTGTCCGATGCGATTCCGAGGAAACCAACCGACTCGTCGATACGGTGGAGTTCGGCAAGCAGGAGGCCCAACAGGTACGCCGCATCGTACTGCTCGGCGTCTGTGGCGAGTACTTCCCGAAACAGCCGTTCCGCGTCCTCGTTTTGGCCGATCGAGTTGTACAGGATGCCCAGGTTGATCTTCGCCGGCAGGAATCGGTCATCGATCTCCAACGCTTTGCGATAGTTCCTTTCGGCTTCGGCAAGGTCACCCAGAGTGGCGTCGAGGTTGGCCAGGTTGTAACTGGCGAACGCGAAGTCGAGTGAGTACGCCATAGTCTCCCTGTATTCAGCGAGTGTTTCAGCCAAGGCCTCCCGTTGATACTGCTTCAACATCTCTGTCGGCGTACCTGACAAGCGCGTGGCCGCTTCTAACCGCACCGCCTTGACCGGATCGAACAACAGTGGTGTGACAAGCTCCACATAAATCTCTGCCGCGGATTCGTTCAGGCTCGAAAGAGCGGTATGTCGAATCAGCGCCTCCTCATCCGCCAGTGCGCGATTGAAGGCCGCCGTACTCTCATCGCTGGGATAGGATCCCAAGAGCGTCAACGCCGTTGCTCGAACGATCGCGGGGTAAAGATCATCGCCGGCTAGCCTTATTAGGTCGTTGTGTGCATCTGGAGCCCTCTTGCGGCCAGCAGCGATTGTGGTGCCATAGTGAGGTTTCTTGGCTCGGCCATACCACTGCTCGTAGTACCCGGCCGACCATTCATCGGTCTCATCGTCGTGACAGCCGGACTGACCGCACGCATTGGGCACTCCGATTTCTAGTGTTAGATCGGGGCGGGGCAGCCTCAAGCTATGATCCGCACGCCAATCCACCACCATGAATGGTTGCTCGACCATGTGACACTTTACGCAAAGCGCGCCGTCGCTCCGCTTGCCCTGATAGACCCGTTGATGAAAGTGGTGTTCGTAGTTGTCG
>CAYTDU010000158.1:0-9688 GCA_964436395.1 uncultured Gemmatimonadaceae bacterium
CCAGCATTCGCCAGACATTGTCTGGACCGGAAGCGAGTTGGTGGTCGGCTGGGAGGACGAAAGCACGATTCCACGGCGTATCTGCACGCAGAGATTCAACGAGCAGCTGGTCAAGCTTGGTGACCAGAGCTGTACGACCGAGTCGTTACCCGTGAGCAGAGTTTCTCTCGCTTCCTTGCAGGGACAACTTATCCGTTCGTGGCGTGCGGATGGTCTCATGACCTCCTACCGCGTTGAGATGCCTGGCGGTGTTTGGGGTTCTGATCTGGTACCATCGCCAGCATTCGATGAGACGATCGCTCTCGCTGAAGTTGACACTGCAACCATGTTGGCAGTCTTCTGCGACGGCTTGGGCGAGATGCGGGCCGTGGCGCTCGACGCTTTCGGTTCAGAGCTTGGCGACGTGCTCGTCCTGAACCAAGGAGGCGTTCCACGCTTCCAGCCATCGCTAGCGTCCACCGCGGATGGCGTCTATCTGGCCTGGCGTGAGCCGGCACTCCCGCCAGATAGCGGGGACGAGTGGGATCCGGTGTTCGACGAGCTCTGGCTTCAGAGACTTGCGTGGGACGGAGTCATGCTCAACGTGAGCGCGGATCCGATCCCGTTGCCGCGCATTCCCTCTCATCAGCAAGGCGATCAGGCGAGACCCGCTTTGGTAGCGATACCCTACTGGCCCGGCGGTGCTGTATTGGCCGCCTGGGACGACATGGTATCGACGGGCTTCGGTGCCCAGTCTGAGCACGGCGATGTAGTCCTCGAGCTCATTCCGACCCCGGTCCTTCGAACCCCATTGGCATACTGATGAAACAGAAAAGAGAGCTGGGAATCCGGGGATTGGAACGCCGACCGTTCGCCATCCTGGTGCTCGTCCTATCTGCCTTTGTCCTGCCTCGAGATGCTCTCGCGGCACCAAAGGACGCCCCTCCGGCTAAGGCTACACCAACGGAGGAGCCCAAGACAGGAGCCGTCACGGAACCTGTCGACAAACCAGCACAGGTTGAGGATGCAGCGACCAAGCTCTCCGTCAAAGACGACAGACCCAAGCTCTCCGTCAAAGACAAGCCTGAGATCCAACCAACAACCGTGACGACCAAGGCGCTACCCACCGGAGAAAACAAGACGGGTGTGAGCGCCCAGTCAATATCGGTGCCTAAGGGCCCCGGCACCATCGAAGGTATGGGCGAGAGCTTCAGTGCCCAGGCCTCCACTGGCATCGCCACGTTCTCCGTTCCCTTCGCACTGCCCAAGGCGCGAGGCGATGTTCAGCCATCGCTCGGGCTATCCTACAGCTCGGCGCGTGGAAGTGGCGTGGCTGGCGTTGGCTGGAGTGTGGGAGTGCCTTTCATCGCGAGACAGACAGATCGCGGACTCCCCTCCTACGACGACGAGGCCACCTGGCATTGGCAGCAGGACCGGTTTGTGTACAACGGCGGTCAGGAACTGGTGCCGGTGGTCGAATTGCTGACAGGCGAGTCCGTGCCCGAGTGGGCGGGAGCGGGCTGGCAGTATTTTCGTCCGCGCGTGGAAGGGAGCTACCTCCGTTTCTTTTGGAACCCGACGCTGAGGCTTTGGCGGGTACAAAGCAAGTCCGGTGTAGTTCTCGAGCTTGGTGTCGTGGGCGGTGAGACAGACGCTATCGAAACGGATCCACATGGAGCGAAGATTTTTCGGTGGAATCTCAAGCGTCAGATCGATGCCCACGGCAACGAGGTCCGGTACTACTACGACCTGCACGACGGCAATCTGACCTACCTCACCGACATTTACTTCACAGCACCCGCCGCAGCGCAGGGGCCCACTACTCGCTCGGCTTGGGCTTATCACGCGTACCTAGACTACAGCCTTCGTGAGGACACGGCATCCTCCTTCCGCCGCGGGTGGGAGACGGTACAGCGCTACAAGCTCGCCTCGGTAGAGGTCTTGGGCAAGGTCGCGGCGAGCGACTCAACTCGACGAAGAATACGCAAGTACACCTTGTCCTATGCGAGCGGCTCTCACATGCTGCTGCTCGACTCGGTTCAGGTCGAGGGTCGATGCTCAGAGGCCGAGGCCGGCCAGCGTTGCACCCTACCACCCATGAAATTCGGCTACACGCACGTCAAGTCCAATCTGGACGGGAGCGGTGTGTTCGTGGATGGCTTCGAGGTGGTCGATCCGACCGTTCGTTCGATGACGAACAGTCCAAAGCATTCGGTCAACGAGGACTACACCGATTTGTACGACGTCAACGCTGACGGTCTTCCCGACGTGGTGACGATGATGCCCGGTCTCTACGGAGGAAAGCACGCCCTATGGATTCAGGGCAAGAACGGCGATGTGGACACCTTTGGGGTTCGGGAGCCGATGGGAGTTCTCGGTGTGCTTGGCGCGAGTGCCTCGGTCATCAGCAAGCACAACCCGAATGTGGCGGCACTCGACATCGACGCGGACGCAATCATCAACCTGCTACACATGCCCAAAGTCAAGACCTACTCGGTCTACGCGCCCGAGTGGCTCAACGAGTGGACCTGGGTGGGCCGACCCGTAGCCACTTCGGACAATCTTGACGCCCGCATCGATCTTGGCTCGGACGCGGACGAGATCCGCGTATTCGACGTCAACGGCGACGGGCTGGTGGATGTGGTCGAGACGACTGGAACCGCCCTCAAGGTGTGGTTCTCCCTCGGTCGCTATCCTGGCGGCGATGGGCTGTTCGGAAGCGCGTACTGGGATAGCCCGGATTCGGCCACGTTGTCGATGGCCCCCGTGATGCGGTGCGTCCCGCATTCATCGTTGCCCGTTCGCTTCTCGGATCCTGAGATCAAGCTCGCGGATATGAACGGTGACGGACTGGCGGACATCGTCCGTATTCGCAAGGGCGATATCCGTTACTGGCCGGGGCGTGGCGATGGGACCTTCGGCACCGGGCCACTGGGCTGCGCGGGGGGGAGCTTTTCCACGAACAGCTTCGTCCAAATGGAAGACAGCCCGTGGTACACGGATCCAGACAACAGTGGCCTCCGATTGAACGACGTCAACGGCGACGGAACCGCTGACTTGGTACAGATCCGGTTCAAGAACGCGGACATCTGGTACAACGTTGACGGCAATGGCTGGCAGGATCGCCGGATTCTGAACAACACTCCGGCCAGTCCGAGTTATCAACAACGTGTTCGACTGGTGGACATGAACGGCTCGGGCACCGCCGATATCCTTTGGGGCGACGGACTTGCGTACAAGTATGTGGACCTTTCCGGTGGAACGCGACCATGGCTTCTGAACCGCGTGGAGAACGGGTTGGGAAAGGCCACGGAGGTTTCGTACACGACCTCCACGGCGGAAATGCTTGACGCAAGGGAGGCAAACAACGACTGGAGTGAGCGTTGTCCGACAGTACTTCACATGGTGGAACGTGTCACCGTACGCGATAATCTTGGCACGGTGGGCCGGCCTGACGGCGAGTATGTAACGGAGTACACCTATCGCGATCCGCACTTTGACGGTGTCCAGAGGGAATTCCGGGGGTTCGCGGAGACGACGGTGCGGACCGTTGGAGATGCGAACAGTCCAACCTCTGAGTCGCGCACGGAGTTTCTGCTAGGGCGACGTCCGGACGGTCTGCAGGTGTGGGAAGACAACCCTCATGAAGCGCTCAAAGGGTTGCCATCCGTCGCGGAGACCTACGATCCGGCAACGGGAGTGTACCTCTCGACCACGGGCACGACCTACGCGCTACGCAAACTCTACGAAGGACCGGATGGTCGAGGGGTCTATGTAGCCTTTGCCAAGCAGACTGACGCGTGGCGGTACGACACATCAGGATTCGACAACTTGGAAGACGACGGTAACACGGCCGTTGACGACCTCATCCTCGATTCGAACGACGAGCTCTTCTCGCCCAGCGCGAAAGTTCGAGCCCAGAACGGCACGGCCCATACACGCAGTGCCGTTGTGGTCGACCGTTTTGGAAACAGGAAGCGATCGATTGCATATGGCACCCTCAACGAAGGTGACTTCGAGGCCGACGAGATTATCTCGACCTGGACCGTCCCCGAGCTAGTTCCCGCGCTCGAACTGGCTCCGGATGGCGACTGGAAGCAGGGCAATTGGGCCTGGCGTACCGTAGAGTCGTGGGTGGAGGGAAACCAGCATTCGGGGAAGCGAAACTGGACCAAGACTACCTTCAACAGCCACGGAGATCCCATTGCCTCGCATGTGCATGTGAGTGGTTCGCAAGGCGTCGTGTGGGACGGGGATGTTCCAGCAGGATCCGAGCCAATGCCAACCGACGCGCCCCTGCAAGAGATGTGGTATGACACGAGCCACACCGTCTACGACGACTACGGTAACGCGGTCTTCACATGGGCCGCGGGCAACCGATGTGCGGCGGTGTCATACGACAGTGACTTCATGCAGCTCCCCATGCAGGAGCATGTGTTCGTCAGAGAGCCTGCCGTCGAGAAGAACGTGCCGTCTGGTTCGCAGGTCCTGACCTTTGTTTGCGGCGCCGACCCTCCACTCACCGCACAGGCCAACTACGATCGTGGCCTGCAGGCAGTCGTGGATGTGGTCGACATCAATGGGGGCATGACCGTGGTTGAGTACGACCCACTTGGCCGGATCGAAAAGATGTGGGCGCCCAACCCGGATGGGCCTGGCGTGAGCGGCCAGCCGTCACTGCTTCTGGAATACCATCTTCCCGACGAACCCAACCGCGAAGTCTCCCTGCTACTGAGCCGGACCCAAGACGGACTAGACCATACGATTGCTGAGTACCACGAAACGTACACGTACATTGATGGCCTCGGTCGGACCATCGCAACCCTTTCCGAGGCGGATCCGACGGACGACGGCTTTGCCTGGGTCGTCGAAGGGCTGACAGACTACGACAAGAAGGGGGCGGAACGTAGGAAGTACCTCGCTTGGCCGTATGACGGCGACCCGGCCTTCTATGATCATGTGCTACATGAAGGCAGTCCTGCTAGATACGGGCAGCGGCGATACGATGCATTCGGCAGAGCTATCCAGACCATGGGACTCGATGGCACGGTGACACTGCACACCGCATACCATGCACTGAGCGCGGATGCCTGGGACGCGGAGGACCTGGGCCCTGGTCCGCATCAAGGCACTCACGCCAGCGAGCGCAAGGACGGGCACGGTCGGGTGATCGAAACCACTGAACGCGTCAAGTCAGGCACCGCAATCGAGCCCCGCTATGTGCGTATGGAGTACCTGCCCACTGGTGAACCCACCCGGATCGCGCGGGCAGGTCCAGGATCAGACGTTGAGCGCACCATACAGTATGATTCGCTTGGACGCATGGTGGGCAACTTCGAACCAACCGGCGGTCCCAATGGGTGGCGTTACTTGTACAACATCGCTGGTGACCTGGTGGCAAACAGCGATCCGCGTGGCTGCGGTCAGCGGTTCGCGTACGATCTGGCGGGGCGTCTACAGAGTGAGGACTATGTGCCTTGCGAGTCTCGCCAAGCGCCCTACACGGCGGCGGCCGAAGTGACCTACGAATACGACAGTTCGCCCCCCGACGCTTCGGAAGCGTTCCAGAACCCCTATCTTCCAACAGATGCCATCCCTCCTGAGAAAGATCCCAACTTCATCGGCAACCAGGACTGTCGGGGAACCAACTTCACCAATGGAAGGCTCGTAGCGGTTACCGATCGCGCGCAGCGAAGCTTGACTTGTTATGACGGCCGGGGTCGCATCGTGGAGGTAGCCAAGCGACTCGCAAGTCCCGGTGGTGTCATCGACGGCAGGTGGTACAACCGCCGCGCCTCGCATGACGGCGCCGACCGCCCGACGCACGAGGGCACAGGATCCACGGCGCTTGGGCACTCACAGGTCGAAACGACCTACACCGCGCGAGGCAAGGTGTGGCAGGTCAACTCGACTTTCGGCATGCTTGTCAACCATGTGAAGCGTGATGCGGACGGATTGGTCAAGCAAATCCAATACGGCGATGCTGCCGCAACCACCACGGCGTTCACCTATGACGACCTGCGCCGGCTACGCAACCTTACGACTTACCGGTCGAATCTGAATAACTGGATGAATGACTCAAATACCAAGCAAATGCTCCTGCAAGACGAGCAGTTCACCTATGATCGGGTGGGCAATCCGGTCGAGATTCGAGACTGGCGTGACCCGGCTGAATGGGAGATAGGTGCCAAGCCCGTCACACGCAAGATGCAGTACGACGATCTGTATCGCTTGTCCCGCATCGATTACCAGTACCCAGAATCAGGCTCGGACTTGTGGAAGAATCCCTATGCCGCCGAGCTCGACGACGAAACTCGCCCACAGCCAAGCCCCCACGCCGACTTCACAGGCGAACGGCGAATTCAGTGGCAGACCTACGCATATGACTGGCTCGGCAACACGGCAACGACGCATGACGACCTCGGAGCATTCTACGACCGGTCGCTCGGGGAGGTGACCAACGATCGGTACAAGCTCAAACAGGCGGAGATTCCTGCTGGCTCTCGCATCGGCAAGGTCAATGCTGAGTACGACGATGCGGGGAACCTCACCGAATTGAAGGTGGAACGTCACGGGCACTGCGCCGGTGCCGCCTGGTGCGTTGATGACCAAGACACGCTCGTACAGCACTTCGCGTACGATTGGGACGAGGTGGGTAGGTTGGTTCGGGCGCGTCGCTGGGACATGCCGGATCCCGCCGCCCTCCCCCCGGAGGGCGGCGAAGACGCCGAGCTCAACTTCACCTACGACTCGTCTGACCAACGGGTTCGAAAGACCTCTGGCAGCCTCCACACGCTCTACATCTTCGCGAGCCTTGAGCTTCGAGGCGCCGAGTATGTGCTCGAGGATGGCGCGTACGACTACGAGCGCACGTCTACGACAGAGGTGCCCTATCTGCTCGCGAACGGTGTCCGCCTGGCGCGAGTCGTCTACACAGACGCGCCTGAACTGGATGAGTCGTCCGCACATGTATTCCTTGAGCTGGGTGACCACCTCGGGTCTACCAGCGTGGTGGTCGACCACGGCACCGGCGAGCTCGTGCAACGAAGTACTGCTTACGCGTACGGGGCGCCCGAGTCGAGCCATAGGCCGGATCGGTGGAAGGAGTTCCGGGAGGATTATCGCTTTACCGGCAAGGAAGATGATGTAGAGGTTGGGCTGGTTTACTTCGGAAAGCGCTTTTACAACCCGCTCTTGCAGCGGTGGATTTCTCCTGACCCCTTGGCTGTTCATGCTCCTGGAGAGGCGGATCTGAACCTTTATGCCTATGTCCATGGGAAGGCTCTGGCTGCTGTCGATCCCGTTGGACTGTCTGGCGTGGACCGGACTACGTACAACAATAAACGAATTCAGAGCGTTATCGAAGCGCTCGCTGACGCGTACAATAACATTGAATACCAAGTGCGAGGTGGACGAGTGGTGTCCCACACTGCCTTTTACGAAAACACCCATCCACCAAAGAAGTCTTGGTCGGAAAAGACGGGCGCCGACAATGCCCAAAGTCTGCGAATCGGATTGGGAAAACAGAGCCCAAGGCAGGTTAGGGTGGCGACCCAGAGAGTGCTTGACGCTCTTGGCTCATCTGCTCCGACTAGGCCGGTTGACATCTATCAAACGCAACGTGACTATGGAATAGGAATAGACTGCTCCGGCTTCGCTCGAAGAGTGCTTGCTCGCATTCGTGGCGGTCGCCAGCCAAAGGGGTTCGAGCACGACAAGGCAATGAAGGGCTCGCTCAACATAAGGTGGGAGCGAAACGGGCTTCTAGTACCAGGTTGGAGTAGCGTTGCGATTACTGAATTGCGTACCGGTGACGTATTGAACTTTGCGAGCTATCGAGCAAACGGACAATTTCGTGGAGGACACAAGACCGTCGTTCATTCCCATAGTGTATTTTGGTTGGATGAGGGAGAATCGGGGGTTCTTAGAGACAAGGACAATGGTCGTACTGTGCCCCTCGAGGCAGGCGACAGAATGCACGCGATAACCGTCTATGCCTCTTGGGGGGCGGGCGGTGTTGGAAGGCAGAACTGGTTCTACAGTGAGCAGAGGGACAAGTGGTACAATACATTCAAGCAAGAGTGGGTAGACAACCCATACAACTACGAGACCTATGAAGGCTTTCGGGAGAATTGAGGAAATGGCCGGGGCATGTCCTGAAGCGTGTCATCACTTTGCGTTGCTGACTATCATGTTCACTGCGCTGTGTGGAGCATGCGACGCGACGAGGTGTACCGAAGGTGGACATACCGCGAGTTCGAGACCGGCAGCTGGTGAGCAACTCGCCGATTCGGGGGAGCACAGGCCTCAGTTTCACGTTGTGGCGGAGGGGGCAAATGTCATTGCGCCGCGTACGCCGGAACTGTATCCGGTGTTTCTAGGTGATTCCGTCCTGCTCCATCCGTCGTGGATTGCGTTGAAGGATGACGAATTTGCCGGCAGCGGTTTGCCACAGATATCAGGCGCCAGCTTCGTTTTCGGGTCGTCGCCCAGGCTGTTGTACACAGCAGGCATGCAGGATGACGGCCTTGTCGTAAATAGCACTATCGACGATCGGGTCGCTGTGGCGCGCGCTTTCAAAACAGCAGAATCTGTCAACTATCGCTTCACGGCCAGTCCCTGGATTCACGGCGAGTTCTTGTTCGTCGCGAGCCGTTTCGGATATGACCCAGAGGCGGTACACTATGCAGCACTGGGAGGTAACACTCCGGCCCCTCCCCTCGTTCTAGCAAACGGGGAAAGGTTTACCTATGTAAATGATATTCTGGCAACTGAAAAGGGTGCGGTTTTCGTTCTCGGGGCAGCGGGCTCAACTGATCTAATACTCGCCTACTGGCGCCCTGGCTCGTCGAACTTCGCACGTCTCGAAAGCGACGCGGCCTTACACGGTTGTAGACCGCAACACCTTTCCCGAATCTTTGATGGTAGCGTCGTAGCCATGGGCAGAAAGAACTCCAGCGGACGCGCGCAGCCATGCGTAGAACGGTTTGATGGTACCAAATGGCAGTCGGTTGACGGGCCGGATTTGCCAGGACGTGCGAAGTGCTATGCGCAGGAGCCCCGTGGAATTGAATGGCTTGTGACCGAGGGGGATTCGAGCGGGACGCCACCAGGGCTGTGGAGCCGCCGTGAGGCCGGGCAGTGGGAGGCTGTTGCTCTCCCGGATCCCGTTCTTGCTCGAACCCGCCAACACGGGCCGATCGAGCCAATATGCGTTTGGGCGAGACGAGATGCCGATATTTGGGTTCAAGGGCAGTATCGCGAGCTGTGTATTAGAGGAGTGGTGCTTCGATCTGTGGCGGCTCGCAGGCCGTGCAGGGTTTCGGAATCCCTTCCGGACTGCGCAGCGTCCGCCGATGCCGAGCCGCGAGGTACAGTGTGTGAAGAACACGGCGGGCAGTGAACGTTGGTTCGACCTTTTCGAGGGCAGGAAGACAATCTCAACAGAAGTTTTCGCGAATCCACGAGTTTGAATCCACTTTTCTGCAGGAAACGAGATGGGTGCTACTCGTGGTCGATTTCTGTGAAGAACATCAGAACACGCTTGGCGCGAGGGGCTGCAACGTACAGCAATCTGCGTCCGTCCTCGACCTCGTCATCCGATCGAGGATCGAGCGGTGAAGTGTGGGAAGCGACCCTCGTGAACGTCGATGACTGCCACGGCACTGAACTCGCGCCCCTTTGCCTTGTCTTCTGTGTCGCTCCATCG
>CAYTDU010000159.1:0-9624 GCA_964436395.1 uncultured Gemmatimonadaceae bacterium
AAATAGCATCCGGATGTCTTCGCGATAAAGCGTGTCGACCACGACATCAACCGGCTGGGGACCACGAGACGAACCTAGAAACGTACCCCCATGTTCGTGAATATTTCTAACCACATCCGGCGTTAGGTCGACAAAGGGAAGCTGTGACCCCGGATTCAAGCCAGCGTATCCGTATTGGATACCCTTGATGATGCGGACACCGTAGCCATAGGTGAGCGTATGGACCACCGAACGGATGACGTCGTTTGTACCCGGGCACAAACCGCCACACGTTACGATGGCTGCCTTCACATTCAAGGGGTCGAAGAACAGTTTGTTTCGAGGGCCAGCCTCCTCGAACGACATAATCTGTCCGGTCTTGTCGAGGCGGTCAGTCAACCGCTCCTCGGATGTGTCGTAAACCACCTTCGACGCGTCATCGACAAATCGCAAATGGCGAACCGGCGAACTGACCGTGCACGAGCCCAAAGACTCAATTGCTGTCTCCGACTGACCATCGAATACCGGGAATGAGCCGGTCATGAGCGTCTTCCTCTGTCTGTAGATGCACTCTCAGCTGAGGGCCGCTGAACACATTACTCAGCCAAAATCCGCAAACCGTAACCACTCAATGTTACGGTGTCGTATCGAGATCTTCGATGTTCCGCATCGGTGCTCGAATGGCTAGAGTTAAGGAAGGCAGATCTCAACGTCAAGGAGTACTTCATGAATCGCGACGAACTCGACCCTCGTCTGCCACTCGTGCAGGACGCCGATCTTGCGGGCAAGATCGTTCTCGTGAGAGTGGACCACAACGTGGTGAAAAAGGGTGAAATCCGTGATCCCTATAGAATCGATGCAACGCTAGGGACGCTGTACAGCATCGTCGAGAGCGGAGGGCGGCCCATTCTCATGACCCACGTGGGTCGACCCAAGGACAAGAAGACCGGCAACATCACAGTGAGCGACGACAGCTCCGTTGAGCCCGTCGTCGATTACCTCGAACGAAAACTCCACACGACGTTCGCGGTACCAAGGTTCCAGGTAGACCCCGTAAACGGCATCGAGCAGATTGATACCTCGGTGAACTGGCACATCAGAGATCTCGAGGAAAGGCGTATCGGAGGCATATACCTTCCGAATACCAGGTGGTTCACGGACGAGGAATCAAAAGGACCGGGCAAGGACGCTCTCGCCCGGCAGCTTGCGGGATTGGCCGACGTCTTCGTCAACGACGCGTTCGGATCGTGGCAGCCACACGTATCCACTGTCGAAGTCACTCGATATCTGCCGTCCTTCGCCGGATTCCTGATGCAGAAGGAACTGATCAACCTGAAACACGTGCTCGAACCAAAGCGTCCGTTCGTCGCGATCGTTGCTGGCGCAAAATACGACACCAAAATTGGACCGTTGCAGGAGATCTATCGCAAGGTAGATCACCTGATCTTGGGTGGCGTGATTTACAACACTTTCCTCTGTGCCAAGTACGGAATCCGCATCAAAGGGGTCGCCGAATCAGACATAGCCGCGGCGAAGGATCTAGTGAAGCAGGATGCCGCGGCCAACAAAGTGGTGGAACTGCCTGTGCTCGTGGAATCCGACGTCATACCCAATCGAGAGGAGGGGAAATTCAGGGAAGTTCGAATCAGCGATTTCGAAAAAGGCAAAGAGTACGGCTACTTCCTGGATGTCGCACCTGAATCGTTCGACACTCCTGAAGTGTCTGACTCGATTGGCTCCGCACGCACAATCTTCGTGAACGCGGTAATGGGGTTGACACCTCACTTCTGTGACGGCTCGGAAAAACTCGACCGCACGATCGACAAGAACAGAGATGCAATGAAGTTTTACGGCGGTGGAGATACGCTCCAAGAGTTCAAGAACCTCTCGCCCGGCCTGTATCTGGCGGCGATGGATAGTGCGCAATACTACTTCTTCACAGGCGGTGGAACCGTCTTGAAAGCCATAGAAGAATCGACCCCATACGGGCTGGAGCTGGTGAAGGCACTGATGATCAACGGGGGACAAAGCCCGCATTAACCTCGGGGTTCTGACTCCAGCGGCCAAGGTACATCGGTGGTTCCAAACTCCTGATTGTGCTCCTTGTCACAGCACGACCAGGAGTTTCCGCATATCTACGTGTGAGATGTCGGTGACCGATCGACGCCGAGCGGATCATCAGGAAAACACGGGAGAGACAATGTTACAACCGTTCATGATGCGACGAGTAGCCGCTTCCCTGGCAATCATGTGTATTGCAGCGGCATGTGGCGAGGAAAACGACCTAACGGATCCGTTCAATCCTGATGACATACCTGATGATGCCGTTGTTGCCGGTCACGAGGTTGTAGCTGCATTCAGTTCCATCCCGACAACGGCATTGGACTATGTGCGCGCCAATTTCAATATCTACTACGGCCACACGTCGCACGGCAGTCAGATTGTGACGGGACTGAACATGCTGGCTGGGGAAGGAACGGAGTACGCTCTACCCAACTTCCACGAAGTGGGAGACGACCTAGGCCACAACGGCGACGTCTCTTGGGCGGAGGCCACGCGCTCCTATCTCGACGCCCACCCGGGCGAATACAACGTAGTCATGTGGTCTTGGTGCGGCGGCGTGTCGGACAACACGGAAAGCGGTATTCAGACCTATCTAGACGCGATGGAGCAGCTCGAGACTGACTATCCGGACGTGATCTTCATCTACATGACCGGGCATTTGGACGGGTCTGGCGTTGCAGGAAACCTGTATGCTCGCAACAACCAGATACGAGCCTACGCCGCAGCCAACGATAAGATTCTCTTCGACTTCGCCGACATTGAGAGCTACGATCCCGACGGGACTCACTATCCGGATGCATCCGACGATTGCGGCTGGTGTTCAAGCTGGTGCGCGAGCCACAGCTGCCCGGCGTGCGGCAGCTGCGCTCACTCTCATTGTTTCAACTGCTACTTGAAGGGCAAAGCCTTTTGGTGGATGATGGCCCGCCTCGCTGGCTGGGATCCGTCAGCCTAATACCAGGTTCCGGTGTGCCCTGGTCAGCATAGTCCGCGCCGGTACACCATGCGGGCACGCGGATTCACATGCGCCATCACAGTCCGCGCAGACGTCGGCTTTTGCACCGCCCAGACGCGCGTACTTGTCCATGGCGAGTTTCTCCCTGCCGTGTGCTTCGAAATAGTGGTTGTAACGCATGATTGTATTCACCGGCACCCGCTGTGGGCACGACGCCTCACACTGACCACAGGCGTGCCGGCAGTAAAATCGTCCCAGAAGCTGTTCGTAACTCTCCAGCATTGAGCCGTCGGTTTCAGTCAGCCGTTGCCCCGAGAGTGCCACGAAAGACTCCAGGGCATCGAATGTGTTGATTGTGGGGCATACCGAGTGTACGCCCGGATTGTCGAGCACGAACTTGATGGCGGCTTGGCGCACTTCCTCGGTTGACTGCAAACCATGGCGCTCTATGAACGCGGCCGCACCCGCTGCGAATGCATCATATTCATCAGCCAGGCGCTGCGCTCGCTCCGGTATTTCCCTACCGCGCTGCCGACTCTGTTCGTAGGACTCCATAATTCTAGCATTAACGTTCACAGGATCGGTCTTCATGAGCGTCACACCCATGTTCTTCGAGCGGCACATCTCGATGACTCGCTCTCCTTGCTCCTTCTGAAGGAAGTTGTACACGAACAAGGCGACATCGAACCTGCCGTCTTCCACAGCCGCCCCAATCACGTCTTCCATCGTGTCCTGAGTGCGGCCGTATACAGAATGCTCGGTCCCGTGGTTCGAGAGACCAGAGAAACGCACCTTCCCCTCGGCCTTCAGTTCCTCTATTGCCGTGTGGTACGGCTCATGTTTGATCTGATCTGCGACTGGTGTCATGTGGATCATCAGACAGTCCGCATAGTCTGTTTGCAGCCGCTCGAGACACTGGTGAAAACGCCGCTTGAGATCCTCGACCTCAGCACCACCACCGAAGCTCAGATTCAGTTTGGTTGTCAAGAAGATCTTGCTGCGATCGCGACCCTGCAGTGCCTGGCCGATGGATCGCTCCGACTGGCCGTTCGCGTAATGCTCACCTGTATCGATATAGTTCACGCCCATATCGAGCGCGACTTCCATGACATTGCTGTTGTTGATGAATGCGCCCCCAAATCCGATGTCAGACACCTGGAAACCCGTACGACCCAACGTACGGTGTTCCCGCACGGCGGTCTCCTGGCCCGACGGGTTTGTTCGAGCGGGAATCTGCGGGGATGCAGCGGCGAGCCCGCCTCCGGCGACCGCCGCCCCGGTGGATTTCAGGAAACCTCGGCGGGTTACATCTTTCGTCGGTGCCATCGGATCCTCCATATCATGGTCTTAGCGGGAATGCAAATCCGCCTACAACATACCCACGACGGTACTCACAAGAATACGTGAAGCTACCGCCAGGAGTTCCAAATGGATTTCGCATTCGCCTCGTCGGACTTGTCGTCACTCACATCGGAGTGCGACAATCGGGTCAGTTTGAGTCGCACGCCTGGCTGGCATGTAACTCGCAATGAGGCCGACACATAGGAAGAGCACGACGATGCTCCCAAATGTGATGGGGTCCGCCGGACTCAAACCGTAAAGCATGCTGCGCACCAGGAGAGCCGCGCCGAGAGCAAGCGGCAAACCCGCGCCCAAACCCAAGGCAACCAGCTTGAGGCCGTGGCCGAGCACGGCTCTCCGAACGGCCCCACTGTCAGCTCCGAGCGCTATGCGAATGCCGATTTCTCTAACCCGCAATGAGACGGAGTAGGAGAGAACCCCGTACAGACCAACAGAGGCCAGGACAATCCCGAGGATTCCGAACGCCGCGGCAGCAGCTGCCGCAGCTCGATTCGGCAGCAGCGAAAGTCCGATCACCTGTTCGTACGGGGCATTCGCCTGAGCCGGGAGATGGGGATCGAGTCCACGAGCGATCTCCGCCACTTCGCGGGCGATACTTTCCCTACCTGCATCTGTTCGGATTACGAGCGATCCGCTCGCTGCGGCTCTTTGTGAGCGTGGCCAATAGACTGTTGGCCGGGGTAGCTCACCAACCGTACGGCACTTGGCGTCGCGCACCACGCCTATCACCTCGTATGAGACGTCACCCTCGTCCAAAAACTTGCCGACAGGGTCTTGGCCCGGCCAAAGCGACGCAGCAGCAGTCTCGTTCACGATGGCCACTCGATGCGCACCCGATCGATCTCCAGCGTCGAAATTCCTGCCTGTCACGAAATCGATGCGTAGAGCCTGGAAATACTCCGGTGTTACCGCGTTGAGCGCGGCGCTCAGATACTCTTCGTTCCCATCCGATCTGCTGCCCGGCACCTGGAATGCAGTCCCGACGTAGTCGAATCCCAAAGGGAGGACCCACGCAATCGCGGCGGATTCGACTCCAGGGAGCGCTCGAACTCGATCGTGCATCGTTCGGAAAAAAGCTCTGCTCTCTTCTCCAGAGTAGTTGTGAAGGGAGACATCAACAGAATACACATGCACGTTTTCCGGATTGAAGCCCAGATCGACACTATCTGCCTTGCTCAATGCGTGCAGAAACACTCCTGCTACAACGAGAAGTACCACAGACCCGGTAACCTGAAGAACGACGAAGCTGCTACGCAGCTTACTCCGACGGTGCCCGCTGTTGCCGCTATCATCTTTCAGCGTCGAAACCAGATCCGTCTTGGTCGTTTGAAGGGCTGGGGCAAGGCCGAATACCACTCCCGTCAGCAGCGCCACCACTACCGTGAATGCAAGCACGCGGGCGTCCGGTGAGAATTCAACGAACATCGGAACTGGCAGAGGTGTCCTGAGGTTGGTGAGAGCTGTTGTCGCCCACATCGTCAATCCGATGCCTAGACCACCGCCGAGGAGGAACAGCATCACACTTTCGGTCATGAGTTGTCGAATAACCCTTACTCGCCCGGAGCCCACGGCCAGCCGCACCGCAATCTCTCGGGCGCGTGCCGATCCACGCGACAACAACATCCCAGCCACGTTAACGCACGCTATTAGCAGAACGATGCCCGCTATGGAGAACAGGAGAATCACAAAGAGCGTCACCGGCTTTCGAGCGAACTCGATCATCCCGCGATATGGGCTCACCACGAGGCTCGCGTTCTCAAACTCGTCAGCGTGTTGTTCGCGTTGTCGTTCAGTCGCTACAGCAAACGCCGCTGCCACTTGGTTTACCGTGGCTGAGGGAGCCATGCGACCGATTCCAGCCACCTCACTCTGGCGTCTAGAATCGAGCCTCAGTCCGGAGACGGCCTCGCCCATTGCCATCGGCACCCATACCCCGAAATCGTACCCGGTTACGTGCCCCTGGAACCCTTCTTCCGCCACACCAATTACAGTGAACGACGTTCTGTTGATGTTCACTGCTGTCCCGACGATGGCCGAGTCGCCGCCGAATCGCCGTTGCCACTGTCTGAAGCTCAGCACAGCCACAGGATGAGTGTTTGCCGAGACGTCTTCCTCGGGAGCAAAGAACCGGCCCAACGACGGTCGCGTTCCCAAAATCCGGAAATAGTTACCAGATACGATTAGACCGGCAACTCGTTGTGGCTCGGTTTCGATACCGGTTGAAATACTACCTGTAAAAAGCGAAAACGCTCCGAAATCACTGAGGCCGGTGTCAAACTCATTCAAGTCACGGAACGTGGGGTAGGAAAACATGCCGGGCTCAGATCCGGCTTGCCTGGCTTTGAATACTGTTACTAGCCCATCGGGGTTTCGGACCCCGGGAGGAGTCCGTATCAGCAGTGAGTTTGCTATGCTGAATATCGTGGTCGTCGCCCCGATGCCAAGCGCTATGGTCAGCGCGGCTATGGCAACGAAGCCAGGCGATTTCCGCCACATGCGCAATGCATACCCGACATCCTGAAGCACAGTGCCGGTACTGAACGGATTGAGACTTCGTCGGACAGGCGCTTTCCCCCTGGACGGGTGCCCACGGTTTCGACCCCATCGCTCGTGCACTAAGGATTTTGCCACATCACCAACAACTCTCTGCCAGGCGTCAAGTCGGCTGCGCAGGTGGCTACTCCCGTCATTGGCAGCTAGCAAGTCGCGGAAGTCTTCCTGCATCTGTTCGCTGAACCGGAGCCTGAATTGGCGGGGGTAAAGGACTAGAAGCATCCGATAAACGAAGAGCGAAATACTAAATCTCGTTCGCTTCACGACACTAGATCTCCCTGGGCACGAGGCCTTTCTCGCGCACCATGTCAGACAATCGGGCTAGGCGGGCTGACTCAGCTTCGAGTGCCGAACGTCCGCGCTGCGTCATTCCGTACAGCCGCCGTCTGCCATCTTCGGCTGGTCCCCGGTCTTCCACGAGTCCGGCCTCCTCCATCCGTTGTAGCGATCCGTAGATCGTACCCGGCCCCATTTTGATCGCCGGCGCAGTGACTCTCTCGACGGCTTGCATGATGGCATAGCCATGGAGGTCGCCGTCCGCCAGAGCCAGCAATACGTGAAAGACAGCCGGGGTGAGAGGAGTAAGCCTTTCGTTCCGCTGTGTTCCAGACACCAAATCCTCCCGAATATTACCGCGTTGGTATTACCGTTGCAGTAATATTACGCAGAAAGTGAGCCGGTGGTTTCAGCCATATCTGGAACGCCCGATGGGATCGGGAACGCGCACAAAATCCCTTGTTTTGAGTGAACACCAGGTGTTAGTCTTACTTTAGACAATCTAGGGAAATTTCCCCTCTACACTGGATTGGCAAACTCAGGCCGTGACCCTGTTGTGAGGAGTGCTTGTGACTTGGCTGCGTGCGATTCTGATGCGTTTGGGGTGGCGTGGGGGTCTCGATCGACTTCAACGGGAGATCGAAAGTGAGTTGAAGTTCCACCTCGACATGAAGGTCGCTGCAAACCTCGCGTCAGGAATGAATGAGGCCGAAGCTCGCAGTGATGCAGAACGAAGCCTGGGAAACGTGGCCGACATCCCGGAGGCGGGCGCTCGCATACTCGCGGGTACACCGGAGCCGTTGAAGCGCGGCACAGGCATCGCCGCATTGATCCAGGATATTCGGATCGGTATCCGGCACATCAAAGCGAATCCGCTTTACGCAATCTCGGTGGTCGGAGTGTTGACGTTGGGACTTGCGGCGAGCACGACAGTGTTCACCTACCTGCGCAGCTATCAACAAACCTTCCCCGGCGTCGACTCCAACGGTCTGATAAGAGTATTCAATAGGACCGAGGCTGACACATACGGAGAATTGTCGTACCCCGACTACATGGACCTCACTCGAGCAGACAGGTCTTCGTTCATCGACATTGCTGCAAGTCGACCAGGTTTTGCGGCAAGCGTGCGCTTCGAAGGTGGAGGCACAGAAGTCCTGTTTGGGCAAGCCGTAACCGGTGGGTTTTTCTCGATGATGAAGATCGAGATGGAAGTGGGGCGTCCCATCCTTCCCGATGACGACCGTCCCGATGCCACTACCACAGTGGTGCTTTCACACTCCTACTGGGTTAACAAGTTCAACTCAGATCCTTCGGTGATCGGGCAGACGCTCTATCTGAACAACCATCCCTACACCGTGATCGGAGTTGCGAGTCACGAGTTCAAAGGGTCGAGTGCGGCGAATCGACCCGACGTATGGCTTCCATTCACCGAATACCGCAGGGTTTATTGGGCCCGATCGAACCTCGAGGAAAACCGCGACGTCGGCGTGATGCGTGTCTACCTGAAGCTCGCCGAGCAAAGAACCATGGAGCGCGCCAATGCTGAACTCGGGGCGTTTGCGGCAGGACTGGATGCGAACGCCCCTCTAGAGAACGGCACGAGGAGCTTTTTTGCAGCTCCAGCGACATGGATTCATCCGCGTGCCCGCCAGGCCGAATCAATGGCAAACAGAGTCATGTTGGCGGCAGCCGGTGGGCTCCTACTACTGGCATGCGCAAACGTAGCGAATCTCATGTTGTCTGTTGCGGCACGCCGCCGCCAGGAAATGGCGCTGAGGGCAACACAGGGCGCTACACCCTGGCGGCTTGTCAGGCAGGTCCTTACAGAAAATGTCATGTTGTCGGCCGTTGCCGGTGCCATCGCGTTTGGGCTCACCGGCCCGGCCGCAGCTAGGCTCGGTTCGTACTTCGATACGCCTAGCGTTTGGGGTGCCGCGGTTCCTCGCGAGGTGTCGGTCGATCTACACGTGTTCTTCTTTGCGTTCGCGGTATCGCTGCTTACCGGAATCTTCGTTGGAACGCTCCCCGCATTCCGCGTGGCACGCAGCGACCTGGTTTCGTATTTGTGGGCGGGAGCGGGTTCGAGCCGGCTTCGAAACCGATCGGGGGGGCGGAAATTTTTGGGTGCCCGAGACCTGTTGGTCGCTCTGCAGGTTGCCCTATCGGTCGTCCTGCTCGTTATTGGCGGGTTGGTGTTCCGCAGCCTAGATGCAGTCCAAAGCATCGACCCAGGGTTTGACACCGACAACCTGGTCTCGAGTTACATATCGGTTAGCAGCATGGGTATACCGATAGAGGACAGGGAACTGTTCTATCGGGAAATCGTGGCGCGTTTCAACGATGAGCCGTGGGTGCGCGAGGCGACTGTCGCGGCTCAAGCGCCCCTCTCCAGTCACCCTACCGAGGAATACCGGGTTGAAGGCCAGGACGAAGAC
>CAYTDU010000160.1:0-9592 GCA_964436395.1 uncultured Gemmatimonadaceae bacterium
CGACGCCCTCAGGGATTTTCGCATTTTCGCATGCTCCATGATCACTGTGGTTCGATTCGAGATTCGCGGTTAGGATTCCGCCAAGGCGTTACCCCAGTTCTCCAATTGAATACCTACCGCGGCCCCGAAGGGTCACATATCCAAGCCCGCGAAGGGGGAGTGTCCTGGCGGAGCTACCAGTGAGCGTCGTGGAAGGGTCCACGAGCACGAAGCCCTTCCTGGTGCCTTATTCTCTATCACGACACGGATAGACTCGTGCAACATCTGGTTGACAATGCTCGTATCCCGAATATCGTGCGGAGTGCCTTTTGCTCCCCCCTCTCGCTGAATTCGGGGTGGATGTTCTCGACACTCTATAAACCGAGTTGGCCATGCGATCCAAAACCTTCGCGACTGCTGTCTCATTCTGTCTTTTCGCGATCCTCTCCGCGTGCGCGGCAGGACCCGATCCGGCGCAACCTCCGGCTCCCAGAACCGTTCGCGAGGCCCCGCCGGTATCCGTTCAGGCCGCCGCGCGGCAAACGGACTCTCGTTTGCGCTTTGAAGATGTTTTCGGAGCCATTCGGGCCGCGCGAATCCTGGCCGGGAACGGAGGTCCCGCCAGCGTAAACTGGATCGACGGTGGAGACAGGTTTTCCTACACCAGCATGAATCCGTCCACCGGGGTCGAGGAAGTCAGGATCTATGACCCCGCCACTCTCGAAGACGATGTGATCTTCACCGCATCTTCCTTGCGTCTGCAGGACGGGAGCACGCTCGCCTACGACTCCTTCCAGTGGGCCAGTGACTCGCGGCACGTTCTGTTCCAGGCAGACTTCCGGTCCATCTACCGTCGATCGGGGATATCGGATTACTACCTCTACGACCTGGAAGACGGCGATTTGCGCCTGGTGGCCGACGACGTGCGGAGCGCGGAGCTGTCTCCCGGCGGGGGGTGGATCGGGTTCGAGAGGGGTGGCGATCTGTACGCCGTAGACCTGGCGTCGGACCGGACTACACGACTCACTACCAGTGGGTCGGATTCCATCTTCAACGCTGTATTCGATTGGGTGTACGAAGAGGAATTCGGTATCGCCGAGGCCTGGGAGTGGTCCCCAGACGAAAACCACATTGCCTTCTGGCAGACGGACGAACGCGAAGTCGGGGCCGTCACAATCACCGACTGGAGCGGCCGCCACCCGGAGTTCGTGGAAATCACCATACCGCAGGTGGGGGAGGCCAATCCGGCGGTGCGGATCGGCGTTGCCGACGTACGGAGCGGCGAGGTCGTCTGGCTGGACACGGGACTCGAAGAAGAGCACTACATCCCCAGGATCTACTGGACCAGCCGACCCAACACACTGGCGGTGGTCACGTTGAACCGCCCCCAGAACCACGTGCGCCTGTTCTTCTTCGACGTTTCTACCGGTGATCGGGAGTTGATTTTCGAGGAGAGTTCCGACACTTGGATCGACGTCTACGACTTCTTTGCCCAAATCGAGCACTTCTTTTTCTTCCCGGCGGGGCTGGAGGAATTCCACTGGATCTCCGACCGCGACGGTTTTCAGCACCTGTACCGGTACGACTACGAAGGAAACCTGTTGAACCAGGTCACCTCCGGCCCGTGGAACGTGATACGGGTGGAGGCGGTGGATCTGTCCTCCAGGACGGTCTATTACTCCTCGGCCGAAGATTCCCCGCTCGAGCGACAGCTCTACGCGATCGGGTTCGATGGGTCTCGGAAGCGACGGCTAACGGAAAACAGAGGGACACACAATCTGGATGTATCGCCGAACGGGAAGTATTACCTGGACAGCTGGTCCAACACCGAGACTCCGCGCCACGTGGAGCTGAGGAGTACCACCAGCGGCCGGCTGACCGTTCTCGAGGACAACGCGGGCACGGTGGGCTGGATGGAAGCCAACGCGTACAGCCCCGCCGAACTCTTCAGCTTCGAGACGTCGGATGGCGTGTCTCTGGACGGGTCCATGATTCGCCCGCCCGGGTTCGATTCCACACGGGCGTACCCCGTGGTGCTCTCCATCTACGGCGGACCCGGATCGCAGCAGGTCTACGATCAATTCGCCGCCGATTTCTTCGAGCAGTACCTGGCCCAGCAGGGCTACATCGTGGTGGGCCTCAACAACCGAGGTTCCGGGAACTACGGGCGCGACTTCATGAAGATGGTCTACCGCCGGATAGGCCACTGGGAGGCCAACGATTTTGCCGAGGTAGGACGTTATCTGGCAGCACGGCCGTGGGTGGACGGAGAGCGAATGGCAATCATGGGCACGAGCTACGGAGGCTACAGCACAGTCTACACCATGTTGGCTCACCCGGACGTGTACCGGATGGGGATCGCCAACTCCCCGGGCACCGATTGGCGGCTCTACGACACCATCTATACGGAGCGGTACATGGGCCTTCTGGAGGACAACGCCGAAGGCTATGAGTCCAGCTCCGTGATGCCCATGGCGGACAATCTGAACGGACATCTGCTCTTGGTGCATTCAGGTATGGATGAGAACGTGCAGCCCCGGCAGACCATGCAACTGATTACGGCCCTGACTGACGCAGGAAAGGATGCCGAGTTCCGGTTCTATCCTCGGGGAGCCCACGGAGCCGCCTACAACCTGGAGAGTTACGTCCTGATGAACAGGGTTTACGAACAGACGTTATGTAGATTCCTCAAGGCCGATTGTGCAATCGAGTTCTTGAACCGATGAAGGCGAATCAAACCGGCGTTATCGCGAATCGAGCGACACAATAATGCGTTTCAACACGATCCACCGACTCCGTACCATCACAGTCATGCTGGTTCTCCTGGGGACACCGGCGGCGGGGTGGGCGCTCCAGCAGGGCGATCAACCCCTAACAGACCGATGGCCCATCGATCCGGAGACCGCACCGCGCCCGGTTGCGCAGGCAGTGCGTGCTTCCGGCGAAATCCAGGTGGACGGGGTATTGGATGAGGCGGCGTGGGCACAAGCGAATCCGATCACTCACTTCGTTCAGTCTCAGCCCGACGCCGGATATCCGGCGACTGAGCGAACCGTCGTGCGCATCCTCTACGATTCCCGGAGGTTGTACGTCGGGGCGGAATGCTACGATTCCGAGGCCGACAATCTCACTGTGACGTCCCTGGAGCGGGATCTGCCCGGCAGCACGCACGACATGGACATCTTCGCGATCACGTTCGACACGTTCCTCGATCGGCGCAACGCGTTCATCTATCTGATCAACCCATACGGAGCGGTGCGGGACGGGCAGGTGTTCAACGACAGCCGCAACGCTGACTACGTGTGGCGCGGAACCGCGGAACTCAGGACGACGAGACACGATTCGGGTTGGACGGTCGAGATGGCGATACCCTGGACCAATCTGAGGTTCGACCCCACACTCGACGAGCAGCGTTGGGGTATGCAGATCCTCCGCCGAGTGAGGCGAAGAAGTGAGGATTCATATTGGGCTCCGGTGCAACGCCGCGATCTGGTGCACCGCATGTCCAAGGCGGGGATGCTGGAGGGTGTGAGGGGCATCACTCCGGGACTCGACCTGCGAGTCAAGCCGTTCGTACTCACATCGGATGTGTCGGGCAGCAGTCAGATGGGCGGAACCGCGCAGCAAGGGCCGGCCATACTGCGGAAGTCTTACGCCGACTCGAGTCATGAAATTCGCGGCGATGCTGGTGTCGATCTCAAGTGGGGTTTGACCCCAAACCTGACGCTCGATGCAACGTACCGCACTGACTTCTCGCACGTGGAGGTCGACCAGGAGAGGGTGAACCTCACTCGGTTCCCAATGTACTTCGAGGAGAAGCGCGACTTCTTCGTCGAGAATTCCGGTTCGTTCGTACTCGGCGATGTGACCGAGCGCGAATACCGTATGGGCTCATCACTGCGGTCTTTCACGTTGTTTCACTCGCGGCGTATCGGTCTCACCCGCGACCGCCGCCTGCTGCCGATGCTGGGTGGTGGACGCCTCACCGGGAGGGTGAGCGACTTTGAGATAGGCTTACTCGACGTTCAGACGGAAGCGTTCGGCTCTACGCCCGCGGAGAACTTCGCCGTTGCCCGAATCAGGCGCAATCTCGGCGCGTCTTCCGACGTAGGAGTGATGTTCGTAAACCGGCAAGCCGTCGGCTCACTGGCGGACGGTCAGTTCAATCGCAGCTTCGCGGCCGATGCGAACCTGCACCTGACGGACAACATGATCGTGAACTCCTACGTGGCGAGAACCGACGAGCCGGACGTGACAGGGAATCAAAATGCCGCGCGCCTATCAGTGGCATGGCGCGACCGTCTCTGGGACGCATCAGCGTTCGTGCAGCACATCGGTGACGCATTCAACCCGGGGGTGGGGTTCGTCCAGCGCGCCGGCATCCGCCACGGATATGCAACCTTCGGCGCGCACCCGCTCGTCCGAATGCCGCTCGTGTACGAGGTCAATCCATACGCGGAGGTGCACTACATCACCGACCTGGATTCCAGGCTGCTCACGCGGACCGCGTCAGCGGGCCTCGACGTATTGTTTCGAGACGGCGCCACCGCCTCAGTTACGTACGACAACACGTTCGAGCGGCTCGACGACCCGTTTTCCGTGTCGGGATTCGAGATCGCACCGGGGGAATACCAAAGCCACGAGGGAAGCGCCACCTTTACGTCGAACCGAGCGCGCCCGCTGTCGACCAGGTTGAGTATTGGCGGCGGTGACTACTGGGGCGGTACGAGGGTCTCGCTTTCGGGAAGCGCAACCTGGCTCGTCGACTATCACCTCGCGATTGGTGTCTCCGGGAGCTACAACGATGTCTCGCTTCCGAACGGCTCGTTTGACACGAAGATCTACGGAACCCAGATCCGGTATTCGTATTCGACGGATCTGCTCGCGACGGCATACGTGCAGTACAACAGCTTCACAGATCAGCTGGTGTCGAACCTGCGTCTCAATTGGATCCACGCGCCCTTGAGCGACCTCTTCCTGGTCTACACCGAACGGCGCGACGTGGGGAACAAGGTGGTGCTGGATCGCTTCGTAACCGTGAAGGTCACCAAGCTGTTTGCGTTCTGAGGTCGGCGGCGCCCCGTTTTATGCGATGACCCACTGTCAACCAAGGCGTCATCGTGCTCACCATAGAATTCAAAACTCGAATAGCTGTAGCGTAGCCAGGCCCGCCCCCGGAGCGGGCCTTAGATTTCTTTCCAATGCCTTGAACTGCTTGAGCGTCCTCGTCTTGCTCTCTACGTCGTCCCACAGGTCCCGGAAGATGAAGTTGTCGAAATCAAACACCACGGCATTGTGCCCGTTGACCTCGACCGGCGTGATGTTGTCGTTTGCGAACACAACCTGATCGTACTTGGTGAACTCCTGGATGGTCGTGCCGGCCTCCTACGCCATCTCAGTATCCAGATCGTAGTCGTATCGAAATTGCGGCTTGTTGAATACCGGCATTTGTGGCCTCCCGTGTTTGGCCCTTGATTGCCAACTGGAAATGAGCAGCGTCTCCCTACGGCTGCTGATCGGTTCATGCGATAGTGGCTGAAGCCATTCCTGCGTCTGTTCTACTCTCCAACTTCACCGACTGGAACATCTGCTCGAACTCTCTTAGGCTGGTTGCGCTCACCGACTTCTGTTCACTGACCTCGGCTGGCTCGAGTGTCTTTATCTCGTGCTTCTTGATCAACTCGCACAATCCCCACCGCCCGAGGCCCATCATTCGCAGATGATCCTGTACCCTGTAGTACACGAGCTTGTTGGCCTCAACGACAGCAAAACCGAAATTGAAATCGATGGGTTCTTTGCCAGTGAGGACGTCTTTTACCAAGATCTTCAGAGTGTACAAGGTGCTCTTCGATGCGACCACGTGGCCCAAGATCTCCTTCACCAACTGTGCTTCGTGCGGGTTCAGTTCATTGTCGTCCCGAGCCTCATCTACCGTGTCGTGCGACAGATGTGCCCCAGTGTTCGGGCCTATGAATCGGTGCACTTCGACTCCTCCAGGGGCGAGTGAAAAATGCCGTTCGCAGAACTTCTGGAATCGAGCACCACTGGTGCACGAGCAAACCGCCCAGGTGACGCGGAACATGCTTGACCACGTCCAATGCCTGAACAGGTTCATCCAACCGCGATTGTCGGGATGCTCGTATTCAGCCTCCAGGTCGAGGTCGATGTATACGTTTTCCATCAGTTGGAGGAGTTCGTTACACGTGTAAAACCCCTCCCGCAGTTTTTCGTGATCGGAGGGCAGCCAAAGCTCCACCGGTGGCGCGGCCGTGTCCTTTACTAGTCGCTTCCACTCGGGGTACAACTGAGCGTCGAGAAAGTCGAGTTTCTCGGATGACCGTATCGTGCGCAATACTCTGTTCAGTTCTTGGCCGTGCTTTGAGAACGCGATCTCACTCGCCTCACTCCGGGGATACCATCGCTCCTTCAAGTCGACGAAGATCTCCTCGACAGCTTGGTCCCTCTGCGCATCGACGATACCAGTGAATAGCGATTCGATGGTATGCTCGCCCAGCTTGCGGTAACACTCGAACTGAGTTTCGTCGAAGAACTGGTCGGCGGTGGACTGATGGGGGAATTGTGTGTGAGTCGACCGGTAACCGCCGATGTCGATCGGCTCATCACCGGTTAGCGACGCTTTGACGTATACGAGCGTCCCCACATGGCCTTTCCTATCAACTCGCTCGTAGTGGATTTTTCCTACTACGAAGTGCCTGTCGGAGTGACCGGACTCGTCGATCTTCGCAATGTCGTCCACGTCGAGTTCGATCTCGATGCCGAAGTCGGTGCGGCACTTTTCGATCGCGTTGCCCAATGCACAGAAGTCCAATTCGCGATCCTGGCTGGCATCGCATGCCACGACGTATCGACAGCGCCGTTTGACCAACTCGTACAGTCCGAGGTTTTCGAAATGACCACCATCCGACAGATACACATAACCGCGTTTGTCGTTGGTGAGGCCAAACAACTCGCACAGTAGATAGAACACTCCAACCTTTGGCCCCGTTCGGCCGGAGCAATAGTTGTGGCGTGGGTTCGCCAACCACCAACCGAGCCTCACATTGAAAACGGTCATCAACAAGGCGAGCGGAAATGATGTGTGATAACCCATGTTTGGGCTTGCGGCGGCACCTGAGATTGCCATCGCGGTGCCGAGGCTGGCCTGCATGCCTTTCACTTGCGCTGGGCGATATGCATGTGTGCTCAGCTTTTGCTTCGGGTCGACCCGACTTTTTGTTACGTGGGCGCGTTCGTCCTGCTCCAAAGGCTCATCGGTTTCCTCGGTTTGTTTTTGGAGGCTGCGATCGTACCCGGTGTACAACGGTGTGAATATGAACGAACTCGCTTTTCGCTTCTGCCACGCCAGCTCTTCTCCGGCCACCAGGTTTAGGGCGGTATTTATAATCGGGTATGGGCCCGCGTAGCCACGAACCGGCACCAGGTCCGTGAGTCGTGTCTTGTCATCGTTCGGATCGAAGCCCGTGAACGGATGCGGATCTCTTTTATGGGAGGCGCCGAGGTAGGCGCGCACGAGACGGTTGCGGTAGAAAGCATGCATCGAGAAGTCGTTGATGCCGACGCGACAGGAAAAGACGAATACCACCGCAACGAGCCCGGCGACTATGGCGGCGAGTACACCTGCCAACGCTGCAGTGCTGAATGAAGCGTCGTACAACCCGCCTGAGTTCAGCGCAAAGTCGACCAGCCAACTCAGCACCACACCCAAACCGGCAACAAAAACAAATGGGGCTACTTTGGCCGCGCTCTCGCCAGCTCTATTTGCTTCCTTTGTGCCACATATTGCGCTCTTGCCCGCAACCACGCCCCACACTGTCGTTGCCACCCATCCGGAAGCGATGAGAGCTTGCGCCCATCTGGAAACGTTGGCAGCAAGGAACCTGAGCAGGTCTGGACCAAACAGTGCAAGGGCGAACAGACCGCAAAACGCGGCTACCCACAGTGCGATGACCGCTCCCAGCCTACCCCACCATTCCCGGGCGTCAGATGTAAACGATCGACCTGCCAACCCTTGGTGCAGTATACCGACCAACATCACGGCCGCCGTTACAAACGGCAGGCCGAGCACAAACACCGCACGATCGGAACTGAGGCTCGGTCTGTTCAACCATCCGGTGACCACGAGGAGTGTCAATCCCCCCACGAAGCCTGCCGCGAACGCCGCTGCCCCCACCACTCCAACATTCCAGCCGAGTTTTTGGTTGTTTGAGTGACCGTTGACACTTTTTTTTGCAGCTCTTCTTTTCAATGCCGCCCCCACCATCGAGGATACGATCCAGAGAACCGTATACCCGATGCCGCCGACCAAGCCCCACGCCCACCAGCGCGATGGTTGTGAAGAGTCGACCGCCGCAGCCCATGTACTCAACAGGAAGGAGCTAACGACCACTAACGACACCACCAGTACGTGCGCCACGATTGCACCGTGGGGTCTCCGGCAATCATCGTCATCTGCCGCGGGATTGTGGAACAGCCCCGACAGGTTTCGCACGACTACAGTCACCGCTATCAGCAGGCACAGGGCTGCGAAGATGATGCGAAGGTCGAGCAAGTCCAAAGCAGCTGGTTGGACGGGAACCGAGCTGAGTTGGGTAAACGCTAGCAGCAGCAACCGCGGGATTATTAGGAGTGCGAGAAATGCACCGATCAAGATTACGAGGTTGAGGGTCAGGTTTCGCAGGTAAATCGCTGCGGCGGTCCATGTGTCTGCACCTGCCAGGCCGGTTCGGGGTGCCAGGTAATTGCTGAAGCACCGCAAGAAATGGATCTGATGCGGTTCGGAGTGAGTTGGTTCATTTTGCCGGTTTGTCGATAGAGCATCTCTAACCTCAAACTGGTTCCCGCACCGTTTCATCCATGCAGCGAACCAGCTCCCTATGTAACCTCCACCAGACACGGTCGAGAGGTAATCGAACTTCCTGAGTAGCTTCAGTCTGGCAAGCCCTTGCAACACACCAAGATTGAATGTGGCGCTGCGGATACCGCCGCCTGAGAAGGCGAGTCCCACGAACTGCGTGTTATGCGCCTCTTCGATCGCCGACTTGAGCCGCTCGTCATCCGTGGCCTGCTGGTCCGCCTCAGAGCCGCGATCGCATTTCGGTGGCGAAGCGTGCGAGGCCCGGTGCCACCGTGACCAATGGATTTGTTCGATTTCATCCTTGAGTACGTCGGAAAAGGGGCGGGCATTCTGAACAACAGGCTGGGGCAGGGACATGACAACAACTCCGGAGTGGTAGTCGGATCGTGTTGCTGCATCTATATCACGGCACGCCGGCCGCGAGTGTTACGCGCTCGGCTTTCTTGGGTCTGTAGGCAATCACGCACGATAATGCCGTTTTGCGACTCTGGTTAGTGCGATAATGGGGCAAGAACCGACGAAATTGGGACATTTGTAGATTTGGCTTCAGCATGCGCCCAAGGTCCTCGCCTTCAACGGCAAGAATCGGTACTGGCAGAGGTTGGTTGGGCTTCTTGAATCCCAAGAAACGCTGCCGCGAAGGGCCGTGGCCGAGGTGCAATGAGGCTCTCGTGGTTGGCGCAGCCAGGCCACTCCCCCTTCGCGGGCTGTAGTGTTGGAAAGAACACTAAGGCCCGC
>CAYTDU010000161.1:0-9591 GCA_964436395.1 uncultured Gemmatimonadaceae bacterium
CCCAAACTGATTCCGGCCACTGAGGACGAGGGCAGGCCGGTTCCGACGGAGAGTCCAGTCCCGTCTGGCCCGCCGTAAACACCGCGCCGGCCTTCCCAAGCTCTTTTGCGGTCTCGGCGTGCCCGTTTCTCAACGCCGACGATGCAGCCGTACTCCCACCGTTGGCTGCGGCATTCACATCGGCGCCGTGCGCGAGCAAGGTCTGTACAACTTCGGTATGACCTCCCTCGGCGGCCGCCATCAAAGACGTACGACCATCTGACAGCTTGGCTTCAATGTCCATTCCGGCCTCCAGAAGGGCATCGACCACCTCCGCATGACCGCGTGCGGCTGCAACCATCAGCGCCGTGAAACCACCGCCAAACGTGATATTGGCATCTGCCCCCCTGGCCATCAATTCGGCGGCTGTTTCTGCCTGACCCTGAAGGGCGGTGAGAAGGAGTGCAGTCCAGCCTTCGCTCGAGACTGCGTTGATATCGGCACCGGCATCAAGCAATGCGGTCACTACGTCTGTGTAGCCACTTTGTGCTGCATACATGACAGCAGAATAACCCAACGAATCCACCGCATTGGGGTTCGCTTGGAGCTGCAATAGCGTTTCGACCAATCCGGCGCTGCCAGCCGCCGCCGCTTCCAGAATATCTGCATCACTCTGAGCATATGCGTCGGACGCCACGGCGGCGCCGAAGATGAACATTCCAACGAGTGCCAGCGATTTCATTTTTGTTTGGTGCATTCAGACTTTCCTTATTTTTCACTGTGTACATTCCCGCCATCCCCGCAAACGCCGCCCTGACCCAATTGTCGTTTCATTTCAATCGCCGGATGACACCCATCGTGTGAGTGACTCGGCAGATGTGTTGCGGAGGTTCTACCTATCTACAAGTACCACAACAGCGGGCGCTCGGTTCCATTTGTGCCCCACGCAAAATAGCGAGGGGTAGCCCAAGATGCGACGTGGAGTCAACATTGTTGGTCAATCGTCTAGGGAAAGCATGAGCAAAGGTCCACCAGCAACAGGGAATATCATCCGACTCGGAGTCGCCGTCGAAGCGGGGATTCTGCTGTTTGCCATTGTACTCGGGTGGCTTTTCAGTCACCCTCCGCTCCAGAGTATCCGTGTGAGCTGGACAGCTGCTTTCGAGGGGACAGCTGCGACCGTTCCCCTATTGATCGCAATGTGGGGATGCTCGAGGTCGAGTTGCGGCCCTATCAAAGACCTGATGCGTCAGGTGGAAGAGGAAGTAATCCCGCTATTCGAGGGAGCACCATCCCACGCTCTCTTGCTCATATCGATACTCGCGGGTATCGGAGAGGAATGCCTGTTCCGCGGCGTTCTGCAACCTGGATTAGCCACTTGGGTTGGGCTGCCAATAGCATTGATCTTGACGAGCGGATTGTTTGGACTGGCACATTTCATTTCTCCAACCTACGCGGTGCTTGCTGGTTTGATCGGCGCGTATCTGGGAGTAGTTGCAGTAGTGACCGACAACCTCTTCGTGCCGATTGCCGCTCATGCACTTTACGATTTCGCTGCCTTCAAATACCTGCTCAGCCCCAAACGGAGGCGTATTCTTGGTTAACGAGCCTATTGGCCTACGCCGCGGCCTTCCAAGAACGGTGACAACGCAGTGCGTACTGCACGTAAGGTTCGTTCGGGATCGGTTAGGATGGGCTCAAACGTGTGCGTCTCATCGTTCGTCTTCAGCACCTCGATCCCGCCTGCATGTTGGAAGATCTCAACGCCATCCATGTTCTCCACAATCACTCCCAACGACAACGCATCGACCAACTCAGGCTGCAAGAAGCCTTCGTATTGATGGAGCGTAGCGTCTATGGCATTGAGTAGGCGTAATCCGAACCCTACAACGGGTTGAGACGCTCCATCCCAACGTGCCACACCACTTGAAGAGGCAACTTGGACAACCCAAATCTCGGGGAACAACATGTAATCGGGCTGATACAGGTCCACGAGGTCATGGCGAAGTTGTTCCTTGGCAACTTCGAGACGCAATTCGTCAAGATCACCGGTTGTCGAATCGTACAGGCCACCCATCTGAGCAACGATGCGACCCCATGCCGCCGTGTGTTCTATCCCAGGAATGCAATTGTAGCCTGCACCGGTAAGAGTCTCTTCGATCAGAGAATCGATTTCGACAAGTAGAGACTCCGATACGTCTATTCCCTCAGGGCCCAGAACAGGGACGAGGGCAATCGTTTGGGCGTCGCGGTGAGATTCTTCGCGCGGGATTGAGAATGGGATGTACGGATCCCTGCTCGCACAACCATTGCAGATCTGAGAAAGCGATATCGCGAGCAAGAAAATGCCCGAGCGCATAATCCTGTGAGCGGATCCGATCGGTGACAGGGTCATTCGAACACGCACTCCAGCACAATCGATGCCGTGTACCGCGAAGTCTGTAACTACATATAAATAAAGCAGTTACGGTAGACACTCCGAGCTTGGGCGCCCGCATCCGTCACCTCGCGAGGACACGCGCCCCAGCCCGAAGATAACAAACCTATGCGCAATTAGCAGAGTTGCTGAAAGAAATCGTTCCCCTTGTCGTCGACGAGAATGTAGGCCGGAAAGTCGACCACTTCGATCTTGTAGATCGCTTCCATTCCCAGCTCCGGGTATTCCAGAAGCTCCACCTTCTCTATGTTGTCCTGAGCCAGAATCGCTGCGGGTCCCCCTATGGAGCCGAGATAGAACCCACCGTATTCCTTGCAGGCATCGGTGACCTGCTGGCTGCGATTCCCTTTCGCGATCATGACCATCGAGCCGCCGTTAGCCTGGAACAATCCCACATATGAGTCCATTCTACCAGCAGTTGTCGGACCGAACGAACCCGATGGCATGCCTTCGGGCGTCTTGGCGGGACCAGCATAGTAAACTGGGTGATCTTTGAAGTACTGAGGCAATCCTTCACCCGAGTCCAAGCGCTCCTTCAGCTTAGCGTGGGCGATGTCGCGTGCGACAATCAGTGTCCCGGTCAGTGCGAGCTGTGTCTTGATCGGGTGCTTGCTGAGTTCGGCTCTGATCTCGCTCATCGGTTTGTTAAGGTCGATCTTCACCGCACCGCCGTGGCGGGCCTCGCGGTATTTCTCGGGAATGAAACGTCCCGGGTCGCGCTCGAGTTCCTCGACCCAGAGCCCCTCCTTGTTGATTTTTGCCTTCACGTTCCGGTGAGCGGAGCAGGATACACCCATGCCGACCGGACACGACGCACCGTGGCGAGGCAAACGGACCACCCTAACGTCGAGGGCGAAGTATTTTCCGCCGAACTGAGCACCGAAACCGCTGGCGTGCGCAGCCTGCAGCATTTTCTGCTCCATTTCGGTGTCTCTGAATGCCCGTCCGTGCTCGTTACCCGTCGTGGGTAATCCATCCAGGTATCCGGTGCTCGCCAACTTCACCGTCTTCAAACACGCTTCGGCCGAGGTTCCACCGATGACGAATGCGAGGTGGTACGGAGGACAAGCCGCCGTGCCGAGCGTCTTCATCTTCTCGGTGAGAAATGCCTCGAGCTTTTCGGGGTTCAACAGCGCTTTGGTCTCTTGATATAGATAGGTCTTGTTAGCCGAGCCACCGCCCTTAGCAATGAACAAGAACGAGTACTCTCCACCTTCTGTTGCGTAGATATCAATCTGTGGGGGCAGATTCGTACCTGAATTCTTTTCCTCGTAAAGGTTGAGCGGCACGGTCTGCGAATACCGGAGATTCTCGCCGGTGTAGGTATCAAAGACGCCGCGAGCCAGAAACTCGGCGTCGTTTGCTCCGGTCCATACAGCCTGCCCCTTTTTTGCCACTATGGTGGCGGTGCCCGTGTCCTGGCACAGCGGTAGCACGAAGTTCGCCGACACCTCAGCGTTTTTTAGCATTGCCAGAGCCACACCGCGGTCGTTGTCGCTTGCATCTGGATCTGCCAGGATCGCCGCCACTTGCTCGAGGTGTGCGGGACGCAGCAGGAACGAGGCATCGCGCATTGATTCGCGTGCGAGATCCGTGAGCGCTTTCGGATCGATCTTCAATACGTCGACGCCGTCCATTTCGGCGGTCGAGACAAATTCGCTGGTCAACAACCGGTATTTCGTTGAATCTTCGCCCAGCGGAAACGGATTCTGATACACAAACTCCGCCATCTTATTGCTCCTTGGATTTGTCGCTTCTATTCTCATGGGCGCCGGCGAAACACAACAAAGTTTCGCTGCGCCAACAGCCGGACGAAAACTCGCACAATCGCACTCGATATTCCATGCGGTTCGGCGCTGGAAGTATGTTCGACAACCGCGCTATGTTTCCTGCTCTACGATCGCGACGACAAGATCTCGCCCAAACGAGACAAGGGGTAGAACGATGACACACGATCTTTCGGCCCAAGAAGCGGCCGATAGCGCAGCTCAAAGCGACCTCAGATCAGTCATGCAGTGGTTGAGTGAACACCCAATGTTCACCCAAATGGGTGGGTTGCTCATTGTTGCGCTGGCGGCGTATCTGGCTGATAAGATCGCCAAACGGATACTGCTCTCAACGATCGCCAGAATCGTCCGGCGGACCACTTTCACATGGGATGACGTACTGCAGAAACACCGCGTGTTCGAGCGTATCGCACACATGGCCCCGGGATTTGCCATCTACTACGGCGTCCAGATGGTTCCCGATATCGGTGATGGCCTCACCAGTATGATTCGCCAGGCCGCACTCGCATCGATGGTGCTCGTCGGCATGTTGTCGATCGGGGCGTTTCTGAATGCTGTCCATGAGCTTTACTCCGCGAGCAGCATAGCGCACGGTCGTCCCATCAAAGGCTACGTGCAGATAGTCAAACTCATCGTCTATGTACTCGGCGCTATCGTCACTGTTGCAACGCTGATAGACAAGTCTCCCATGTTCTTCCTCGGCGGCATCGGGGCGATGACCGCGGTCCTGCTCCTCGTGTTCAGAGACACGATCCTATCGTTCGTTGCGAGCCTTCAGATCGCAAACAACGATATGGTGCAGGTCGGCGATTGGATCGAAATGCCGCAATTCGGCGCCGACGGCGACGTGGTCGATATCGCTTTGCACACGGTGAAGGTGCAGAATTGGGACAAGACCATCACCACGATTCCAACGCACAGGTTGATAAGTGATTCGTTCAAGAACTGGAGATCGATGAGCGAATCCGGCGGGCGTCGCATCAAGCGGGCAGTCTTCATCGACATGAACTCGATTGGATTCCTCTCTGATGAGGACATTGAGCGGTTCGGACGTTTTGCGCTGCTCGAGCAATACATTGCCGAAAAGAAGCAGGAACTCGAGGAATACAACAGAGAGGTGGCGCCGGCCGACTCGGACATCATTGCCAATGCGCGTAAGTTGACCAACATTGGCACATTCAGGATGTATGTGGTTCAGTATCTCCGTTCACATCCCAAGATCCACGATACAATGACCTTCTTGATAAGGCAGCTCAGTCCTACCCCTCACGGCCTGCCGATAGAGATATACGTTTTCTCCAACGACGTGAACTGGGTCGCGTACGAAGGAATTCAGTCGGATATCTTCGACCACCTGCTGGCGATCGTTCCGGAATTCGGACTCCGCGTGTTTCAGGAACCGACGGGGCAAGACTTTCAGAAAGGGTTATTCCGCTCGTAGTGTGGCGAGGGGATCCACTTTCGTGGCTTGATTGGCCGGCAGATAACAGGCCACGAGAGCCACGATAACCAAAACCCCGGTAACCGACGCATACGTCGCCAGGTCCATCGTTTCTACACCGAACAGCATTGCGGTCATGAATCGGGTGAGGCCAAACGCGGCCGCGAGCCCCACGATCACACCTGTGCCCACCATCCACATGGCCCGTCCTACCACCAGCTGAAGTACCTGACGGGAAGTCGCTCCCATCGCCATTCGCAAGCCGATCTCCGCCGTGCGCTGCCTCACGAGATATGCCATCACCCCATAAATGCCAACCGCTGAAAGCAACAGAGCTATCCCGGCAAAGGAGCCCATCAGCCTTGCCGCAAAACGTTCTTTGGACACGGTCTGATACATGTCGTTGGCAACTGACCTTGGTTGGACCCCTGGGATCTCGGGCTCCACACTCAACACAGCGTCGCGTATCTGTTCACCTATTCCGGGACCCTCGGTTCTCGTTCGCGTCACGATAGTAGCGTGCATCCACGGATTGACGGTGTAAGGAACAAACACATCAGGTAGTGGAACCTCCTGAGAGAGCGACGTACGTGTAGCTCCGACGATTCCAATAACCTGCCCCGATATGGGTTCTCCAAGACCTTCGTCTGCCACCTGCTTGAACACCGTAATACGTCTGCCTAGCTCGATGTCGAGGAATTGGGCGAGGCTTCGATTGATGATCAGGCCATCAGTCTGCTCCGTCATGTCTTCGGCTGTAAATGGCCTACCTTCGACCACGGCAATCCCCATCGTCTCGAAATACCTCGGAGCAACCGTCTTGAATCCCGTAGTGGTCTCTTCGGCAACTCCCTCCACACGCAGAGGCGAGAAGATCAACCCACCGCCTGGTATGTGGTTTGCGAGTGACGCGGATTCGATACCGGGAACCGCTGCAACAGCATCCACCAACCTGCGGTAAAGATCAGCTCGCAAGCGGGGGTCCGCATATTGCGGTTGCGGGGGGCGGATTCGAACACTGGTGAGCTGGTCCGGGTTGAAGCCGAGATTCACCTGTGATAGTTGGCGGAGACTTCTTGCGAGTAAACCAGCGCCAATCAACAACACCAGCGCCAAACCTATCTGCGAAATTACCAGAGACATCTGCATGCGCTTTGTCCCAAGGCGCCCTACCGACGTCCTTCCACCGTCTTTCAATGATGTTACCAGGCTCCCACCACCGGTGCGAAGTGCTGGCGCCATACCGAACAGGATTGCGGTGAGGATTGCGATTCCTGTCGTAAACAGCAATACCGCGGCGTCAACTCTTATCTCGTCGACACGCGGCAGTTGCGGTGCACCAGCCAGCAGAGCATCCACACCCCAACGAGCGACGACTGCGCCAATCACCGCTCCCAAAGCTGCCAGGACCAGGCTTTCAGTCAGCGTTTGGCGAATCAAGCGCCACTTGCCGGCGCCGAGAGCGCTGCGCACCGCAATCTCGCGGCCGCGCGTGACAACCCGCGCCAGCATCAGGTTCGCCAGATTCGCACATGCAATCAGCAAGACCAAACCCACGGCCGCCAAAAGAACGTACAGGGCGCGGCGGAGGTTTTGATTTTGGCCCCATGGATCGAGAACTACTGTTTTGAGCGGCAGGAACCTCACCGTCCAATCTCGGTTGGTGGCCGGGTATTGGGCCTCAAGACGTGACGCCACCGTCGTCAGCTCAACGAGTGCCACATCATGGCTGACATCAGATCTCACTCTCGCGAGCACTCGCGAATCGATCCGACGATCCCGGGCTCTCAGCCCGTAGCGATCCACAACGGCCGGAGTCAGTGGAGTCCACATTCTCGCCCAGAACGGATAGTCGACACCGTCTGCCATTACGGCCGCAACCGTATAAGAACCGTCGGTAAACTGGATCGTCTTGCCGACGATGTCCGGATCCCCACCGAACCTTCTTTGCCATTCACCGTATTTCAATACGACCTGCTTTGCTGCACCATCGGAGACATCACCGAACGGTGTGCCGAGGGTCGTCCTGGCGCCCAATGCTGCAAAGAAATCTGCCGACACGTACGCGGATAAAATCGGCTCTAACCCGTCATCTGTCCTGAGAACTAGTTCGTCACCATAGATGAAAGCCATCTTCTCGAAACTCGTGGTCTGCTCCTGCCACGACTGGTAATCCGGGTAGGACGGAAGAAATCTGCGGCTGTCTTCGCGCATGGCGGACCATACTGTCACGAGTCGGTCTTGGTCCGCGTAGGGCAACGGTTTCAACAACACTCCGTTCACAACCGTGAACACCGCCGTGTTTGCACCTATGCCTAGCGCAAGAGTGATGATGGCCACGGTGGCGAAGCCGGCACTCTTCTTCAGCGAGCGGAACACGAAGCGAACTTCCTGCAACAGGTCGAGGGGACCACGAGCGAACAAGGCGAGGACAGCAACAGCACGACTCCTAAGGGACGGCCCGACAGACTGCAGCACTTGGCACCAGAACCAGAACCGAGCCGCCACGATCCCCCTGCCGTCAATTCGAGCACGAAACTCCTCGGCGAGATCATCGATGATGAAGTCACGGTTCGGTTGCGCCAGAATCGTGCGCAACAGCCATACGGCGATTCTCGGGGGCCGATGATCGCTCATCGTATCCTCAGATCTGGGTGCATCTCCAGGCCCTCCCACATCCTCGCCATCACCCCTCGCGCATCTCTGAGTTCCGCAGCACCAGCGGCAGTAATCCTGAAGTGTTTCTTGGCTCTACCGCCGCGCTCTGGTTTCGGTTCGGACAACCAGGATTCGGCCAATTCACGCTTCTCGAGCCGATCCAACGCAGAGTACACGGCAGCCATGGAAATCGGCTTCGCCGACCGGGCTTCGATCTCCGCGCGTATCGTCACGCCATACGCACCGGGACCGAGCCTCACCAAGGCGAGCAGCACTAGCTGATCGACCTCATTGAGTCCGTCACGGGACGTCATACGAGCCTCCGCTGTTTATTCTGTATCACGGAAGAAATAGCAAGATTCTCCCAATTGTCAATGATGGGATAGTGGCAATTGATCTACAGCAGTTCCCGGAATATGAGAAGAAATCCACCGGCTCCCGCAAGGGCCAAAATAGCGTTTCGAGTGTGGCCACGATCCAAAACGACCGTCATTCGGCGGGACAAGAAGAACCCGAACAAGAGCCCAGGTAGCATCAAGGATGCCGTAGTGAATTCCCCCCTTCCGAGTCGACCGACCACGAACAATGCGCAGAGTGACAATAACGTACCGATCACGAAAAACGCCGAGAGTGTACCTCTCACCCTGGGCCCGGCTTCATTTTGGTAGACGATTGCCATGGGTGGGGCCCCGACCGACGCAATTGTGCCCGAGAACCCAGACAGGGTGCCGGCAACGACCAGGCTCTTCCAATTCGGTTTGAACTTCAACCCCGAAAGACTCAACCCAACGAGTATCAACACCAGCACACCCAATATCAGCGCAAGTCCGTCTGTCGAAATCGAAGCTACCACCGCGGCGGCAGCCGCAACGCCCACGAGCCTGCCGACCACGGCCCACCTTATCTCCGAGAATACGATTGAGTGGCGCTCACGGTGGGTGAGCAAAACCGTAAGCACCACAGCGTTGAGCAGCAGTGGTCCGGGGATGTACGTGGGATTGAGGAGCATGAGAAGTGGAGCTCCGACGAAGCCCAGCCCAAATCCAACGGAGCCTTGAAGCGTAGCTCCAAGCACCACAACGAGGTTCGCCAGAAAAACGTTCGTCCACTCCAAGATGGGCACAAGAATACAGCCATCGCGTCGCATCTCCTAGAGGCGATCTCCGATGGCTGCTGTGTTGCTACTGAAAGTCTGGCGAACCAGACCTACGTTATTTGACCGTCAACGCCCCCAACACCGCTCCGATCAAGAGCGGCAACACGTTCATGAAGGAGAGCAGCAGCGACCC
>CAYTDU010000162.1:0-9578 GCA_964436395.1 uncultured Gemmatimonadaceae bacterium
GAAGTGCTGGAATAGCTTGCGACACTTTATGTGCGAGGGTAGCTTGCACAATTGACCGCATTTATGCTCGCGCGGATGAGATAGATATGGCTGATTTTTCGCAACTTCTACAGTTGGGCCAGCAGATGCAGGGAAAGCTGACCCAGATGCAGACCGAGTTGGCGCAACAAACGGTGACCGG
The DNA here is from genome assembly GCA_964436395.1 of uncultured Gemmatimonadaceae bacterium. Taxonomy (GTDB): domain Bacteria; phylum Gemmatimonadota; class Gemmatimonadetes; order Gemmatimonadales; family GWC2-71-9; genus JBDGYW01. The sequence continues at coordinate 182 of CAYTDU010000162.1, forward strand.
CTCAGCTGGCGGTGGAATGGTCACAGCGACCGCCGATGGCCAAGGCCAGATAAGGTCGGTCCGAATTGATCCAACTGTAGCCTCGGACGGCGACGTAGAGATGCTCGAGGATCTCGTGTTGGCCGCGATCGCTGAAGCTCAACGTAAGGCGCAAGAACTGTACAAGAGCGAAATGAGCAAGGTCACCGGAGGCCTGCCGCTGCCATTTCAACTCCCGCTGTAACAGCGTGCCTGCGATTGACGATCTCATCGGGGAATTGGCGAAGCTGCCTGGGATCGGTCGCAAGACGGCCACTCGCTTGACATATTTCCTGTTAAAGCAACCGAACGAGCATGCCGATCGTTTAGCAAGGGCGGTGATGGCTGTCGCGGAGAAGATCCAACCGTGCGCAGTCTGTGGCAATCTTACGGAGACAAATCCGTGTGTGATTTGCGATGATCCCAGAAGGGATCCCAGTATTGTCTGCGTGGTGGAGGAAGCCTCCGATATCGGTGCAATTGAGCGTACCGGCGAGTACGATGGGCTGTATCACGTACTGGGCGGACATCTGTCGCCGCTGGACGGGATTGGCCCGGATGAGTTGGGCATCGAAAGCCTGAAAGCTCGGCTCGGGAACGGTAGTGAGGTCAAGGAAGTGATACTCGCGACCAACCCTTCGATGGAGGGTGAGGTCACGGCCACATACGTGAGGCGCATGCTGGACAGAATGAACGTGAAAGTAACAAGGATCGCATTGGGGCTACCAGTTGGGGGTGATTTGGAGTACGCTGATGGGGTCACAATAGCGCAGGCACTCGTTGCGCGTCGGGAGATGCCGAGCTGATGTTCCCCAAGTTGAAAGCACTTCTTATCGGCCTCGGTATAGGAGCCGCAGTCGGGGTGTTCTTGGCCGAGCAGTCAATCGGCCGCCATCGCCGAGACCTGTTTAGCGAGCGTCCTTTGCGACGACTGTCGGCGCTTGGCTATCTAAACAGCAGTCCCAGCGTGGAAGCAATCCACCTTTTGCATGACTATTTAGCCTGGGAGACGCATCCAGTGCTGAGGCGACGAGCGAAGGCAGTCGTGCGGCGCATGGAAGCGAAACTCGGGTAACGCGAGGAGCCAATGCCTGGTGCGGCCACCTGGTCACTCGACGAAGCAGATTACCAGCGGATTTCTAGTTACCTGAATGACTTGCTAAGGGAGTCGAGCGCCAGGTGCGCGCTCCTGGTCGATCGTGCGGGGCAACTTCTTGCCTCTGTAGGCGAGCAGATGTCGTTCGATCCCACAGCATTTGCGTCGCTCACCGCCGCGGATTTCAGCGCCAACGACCAACTGGCGCAGATGCTCGGTGAACCAGAATTCGCATCGCTGTTCCATCAAGGCGAGAAAGAGTCAATGTACCTCGCCGATGTCGCTAGGCGCGTGATACTCGTAGTGCTGTTTGACGAGAGAACCACGGTGGGCATGGTTCGGTTGCGTGTAAAGCAGACGGTGAGCGATCTGGCGGCAGTCTTCGATGAGATGTTCAATCGAAACGGTTCTGATGTCTCGAGGGGCAAGGAGGGTGGTCTGTTGGAGGGAGCGGATGACGAAATCGACAAACTCTTTGGGGATTGAGGGGAGGAGCGATAGACGATGTCGATGATCAACTACGCTTCCCGAGAGATCAACTGCAAACTCGTGTACTACGGCCCGGGCCTCGGTGGAAAGACTACGAACCTCGAGCTCATTTACGGCAAGGTGGCTCCGGACACCCGCGGAAAGATGGTGTCACTGGCCACGGAAACTGAACGCACGCTCTTTTTCGATTTTCTCCCGGTTGATCTCGGAACTATCCGGGGGTTCAAGACCAGGTTCCATTTGTACACGGTACCCGGCCAAGTCTACTACAATGCTTCTCGGAAATTGATTCTCAAGGGTGTGGACGGGGTGGTCTTCGTTGCGGACAGCCAGCTCGAGCGCAGCGAGGCGAATGTCGAGTCGATGCAAAACCTGTACGACAACATGGCTGAGTACGGATATGATCTGACGAAGATTCCCTTTGTCATTCAGTACAACAAGCGCGACCTTCCCAATGCGGCGCCGATTGCACAACTACAAGAACAGCTGAACCCCGGTTGGCCAGTCGATGATCCGGCGAGACAGAAAGAGACTCCTGATCCGGATCACCCTGGTGAGATGTTGATCGAACATGTCGACGGGGAGTGGATCCAACGCGCACCGTATTTCGAATCAGTCGCCGTGACCGGTGACGGCGTTTTTGAGACTCTGAAAGCACTAGCGAAGATCGTCCTGAAGACGCTCAGCTAAAGCAGGTCGGCCAATGATCTGGACGCTGGCGAATATCATCACTGTCAGCCGGATTGCCCTTTGTCCGGTCGTTGCTCTGCTGCCGTTCATCAGGGGCTACATCCCGAAACTCATTGCCTTTGTGGTATTCCTCATTGCCGCGTTCAGCGACCTGTATGACGGTCGGCTCGCCCGTGAACGCAATGAGATCACCGAAATCGGCAAGCTACTCGATCCCTTGGCCGACAAGCTGCTCCTCTTCTCAACGCTGGTTCCAATCTATTGGATCACGACATACAGAATTGTTCAATACGAGATTCCTTGGTGGGGCAATGTGCCGCTATGGGTGGCCCTGGTTCTGCTAGGGCGTGAGTTCATGATGACTGTGTTTCGGCAACACGCAAAGAGGCGAGGCGTAATCATTGCTGCGATGGGTGCCGGCAAACTCAAGACTGTGGTGCAAGATATCTTCATTGGCGCGATGATCGCCTGGTTCGCCTGGAAGGATCTCACTGCACAGTACGGCTGGGAATCGGGTTGGTTTGGGGCATTCTGGGAACAGTTCCACGGCACAGTGATCGCGGTCGGCCTTGCCGCGACAGTGATAGTCACTGTATACTCGCTCGGTGTGTATTTCTATAAATACCGTGCGCTTCTGCACGACGTAGCTTCAGCAACTCCCGGCGATGGACCTTGAAGTAGTAACAGTTGGCTCTGAACTGCTGCTCGGCTTCACAATCGATCGTAATACCGCTGACATAGGCCGATTGCTCGCACCCGCTGGGTGCAACGTTGTGCGAAGTACGTCGGTCCCCGATGAGGAAGAGGCGATCCGGAACGCGGTTCTCGACGGTCTCCACCGCACAGGAATGGTGGTGATCACCGGCGGCCTCGGTCCTACCGCTGACGACATCACCAAGAAGGTGGTGGCTGGTATCTTTGACGCACCACTGGAACTGGATTCCGATTACCTCGAAAAGCTCGAGCGAAGGTTTGCGAAGCTCGGGCGGGGACCGATGCCGAGTGTGAATCGGTGCCAGGCAGAGGTTCCAAGCGGGGCGACCACTCTCCGGAACCCTCGCGGCACGGCTCCCGGACTGTGGTTGGAGGGTGAAATTGGAACCGCGATCATGTTGCCAGGTGTGCCGGTCGAGATGCGTGGTCTGATGGAGGGCGAGGTATTGCCGCGGCTGCGCGAGATGATGTTCACGGGGAACTCACCGGACCGCGTCACGAAGTCATGCACACTCAGGACGACGGGAATCTCGGAATCTCAACTTGCCGAAAATCTGAGTGCTGTGGAACCACTGCCGAGAAGTGTCACTTTGTCGTACCTGCCGGGAGTAGACGGAGTGGATCTGCGGCTCACAATCAAGAGCGCCGCCGGAGATGAAGCGGCCGAGGCGTTGGATCGTGCGAAAGCAATCCTGCTTCCAACCCTGTGTGACAGGTTTTACGGCATAGCTCCGATCGCGCTGTCCGAGGTGTTGATCGATAAACTGCGAGACGCCCGGATGCGAATGGCTGTGGCGGAATCTTGCACGGGTGGGATGATTGGCGCCCGATTAACGGAGATTCCGGGGGCATCCGACGTTTTCGCCGGTGGGGTCATTTGTTACGAGAATACATCCAAGGTCCGGGATTTGGGTGTCCCGAGCAGTGTGTTGGATGAGTACGGAGCGGTGAGCGAAGCTGTTGTTTTGGCGATGGCCAAGGGAGTGTGCAGGAGATTTGGGGTCGACGCCGGTGTGGCGGTCACCGGCATCGCCGGGCCGGAAGGTGGCACTTCCGAGAAGCCGGTGGGTACGGTGTGGCTTGCGGCCCGCTTGGGCTCCGAGACGCGTGTTGCGAGGCGGTGGGTTCCAGGGAAACGAAGTGAGGTCAGAAAGCGTAGTGCACAAGGTGCTTTGGATCTGATACGTACGATGCTGGCCGGCGATTGAGGGGTGCGGTCCTCCCCGCCCGTTCGGATGGTGTGTTTTTCGCTGCCAGTGTATAGTTCGAACGATTGTGGTCGAAGCGAATCATCCATTGATAGATACCGAAGGAACTGGATTATCGCATGAGGAAGCGCAAGCAGGATCACAAAGTGGAAATCGAGGAAACAGTTGAAGAAACTGACTCTCTAGATGCGGGAAAGGATGGTGCACCAGAGGAGCCAGTAGCAGAGACACCCGCAGAAGCGGATATCGAGGATGAAGCGCATTCAGCTCTTTTGGAGACCCCCGAGGCAGTGATACAGAGGGTCACAGAGCAACTCGACGAGGAGAGAGAAAGATACCTCAGATTGGCCGCGGAGTTTGACAACTTCCGCAAACGTGTAGACCGCCAGAGGGGGGAGAATCGACAGAACGCTCGAGCCGAGGTGGTTCGTTCGATTCTGGAGACACTAGACAATCTCGCCCGCGTGACCGCGGTCGAGGGCTCTGAGACCAGCGTCGCAGATGTGATTGCAGGAGTCCAAATGGTAGAACGCGGGCTCATGAGGGAGTTAGAGAATGCTGGGCTGGTGAAGATCGGCAACGTCGATGAGCCGTTCGATCCCAATGATCATGAAGCTGTTTCTACTGCAATAGCGCCTGACGAGGAAAAGGTGAACTTGATTGCGGCCGTTCTGCAAGTTGGCTATCGGTTTGGAAAGAATCTCCTGAGACCAGCGCGTGTGCAGGTGTACGTGGCCGCGCCTTCGGAAGCTGATTCTGGTGAATGACGCATGACCCAGGGTAAAGACTACTACCAGATATTGGGTGTCTCGGAAAAGGCGTCTGCCGACGACATAAAGAAGGCATACCGGCGCCTCGCAAAGAAATACCACCCAGACGCAAATCCCAACGACAAGGAGGCAGCCGAGCGATTCAAAGAGATCTCAGAGGCGAACTCGATACTGAGCGACGCCGATCAGCGCAAACAATACGACATGATGCGCAAGTTCGGGTCGTTTGCTGGAGGTCCCAAGAGCTGGGCGGGACGAGGGCCCCGCGGTCAATCCTCCCGTGTAGAGGATTTCGATTTTACGAATGTGGGAGGTGGGTTCTCCGGATTGGGCGATATCTTCTCGTCGATCTTCGGGCGGGGAAAGCGAACAGGTGACGTCGAACCGATCGAAAAAGTAGTCGAGATCTCATTCAAACAGGCGGCTTTGGGTGGCAAGGTGCCGATTACGATTCCCGTCACAGAGGTGTGTCCCCAATGCGGTGGGTCAGGTGCTGCACCAGGGGCAAGGGTGACAACGTGTGAGGAGTGCGGTGGTCGCGGGCAAGTAACCTTTGGCCAGGGGAGTTTTTCGGTCCCGCGTCCGTGCCCGGCATGTCGAGGGCGCGGCAAAAAGGCGAGCAAACCATGTAGCACATGCTCGGAAACCGGTGAGGTCTCGGTTCAGAAAAAAGTACTCGTTACCGTGGCACCTGGAACCGATTCAGGGCACAAGGTACGCCTCAAAGGACAAGGGCAGAGGAATCCGACCGGAGGCCGCGCGGGTGATCTGATCGTGACTTTTCAGGTCAAGCCAGATCGGTTCTTCAGAAGGGACGGGTTGAACATCCATTGCTCGATTCCGCTCAACCTGGCACAAGCGGCGCTGGGAACCAAATTGCAGGTAAGGACCATCCACGGTAGCAAGGTCGTATTGCGTATTCCCCCGGGAACGCAACCCGGACGCAAACTTCGCATCAGGGGACAAGGCGTTGAACGAAACGGACGCAGGGGCGACCAGTTCGTAGAGATCCTGGTCGAGGTTCCGAAAGACCTCACACCTGAGCAAGAGAAGCTGCTGAAGGATTTTGCGGTGGCAGCAGACCTGAAGTACTAGGTCATCTTAGTTCCCCCGCACCCAGTGAGCTGCGGAATCGGGGTAGATTTCTCCCATCCTGCCCACATAGAACGTTGAAGATGGCCCTTCACGAGACCACCTGACGACTTCGCCCGTGGTAGGTGAGAATCCGAACACGATGAAGCTCTGCTCTGTTTGTTGACCCGCGAGTAGGTGAGTGCGACCGTCTGCATCAACTGCCACGTCGATAGCGTAAATGGTGTCGTCCCAGGGCCATTCGATTCGCCAGCGTATGTTTCCCTGACCGTTGTAGAGTGTGACACTCCTGTCGGTCACGGCGTGCAGCACGCCACCGCGAGCGGCAACCACCAGGCCTGTGCGTGTCCCAGTCTCGGTTAAGGCGAATGTAACAACGCTGTCACCGTCGAGTGTTACCAGCCGTCCTTCGTTGGTCTCGACGACAATGCTGCGATCAGGCAGAACGGCAAACTGATGTGGCGCCGAAGCTATGCCTTCCAAATCCACACGCTCGGTCATCTCACCATTTGCATCGAACACTACTATCGAAGGCCGTCCTTCAAAAACGTCCGACACATACCACAGCCCGTCAACCCACTGAGACTGAATGGGACTCGACAGAACGTCCGCACCGAGAGTGTCCAACACACCTGTGTTGCGATAGTGTAGCAGCACTCCCGGTTGACCTTGAGCGGTGAACGCGTATACCGAGTCGAGGGCAGGTGCGACTGCTCGCCCGTCCACGAAAATCAACTCCGTGGTGTGGCCTTGTGAATTACATCCAACCAATGTGCTACCCAGCAATGCGAGCAGATAAACGTGACGCTGTCTCATTGTTCTGAGTCGATCCCTTTCGTCCAAGACATTCGATGGCTATTTGTCCTCCCGACGAAGATATTCGACGGTGATGCAGTTCGGCAATGATGGCGCATCCCAGCGGCACAGGAGGATCACAGTATGGAACAACAGCCAATAGCGAGAAGCTGGAACTACGACTTGGCGGCCGAATTTGGTCACCGGAACATCACAGGGGATGTAGAGTCGCTCGTTGCTGACTCAGGAATTGGAACAGGAGTGGCTGTAGTACAAATGGTGGGATCGACCGGCGGTGTTACGACGATCGAATACGAGAATGGCGCACTCGCCGATTTGGAGCGTGCATTGGAGTCGATCGCCCCCGTGACGGGCCACTATGCACACAATGCCAGGTGGGGCGACGGAAATGGATTCTCACATCTACGGTCGGCGCTGGTCAAGACATCGATCTCGATTCCCGTACTAGATGGCACACTGGCACTTGGTACCTGGCAGCAGATTGTCGCAATGAACTTCGACAACAGACGCAGGTCGAGAAGCGTCGTTGCAGTAGTGATGGGAGCTTGAACGCGGAGCTTAGCGCTTGGACTTTGAATCTGCACCAATGAAGCGGTTAGCCGCCCAGCTCGTCACACTAACGATCAGAGCTGCAAGAACTGCGGTGCCTAAGCTCTCAATGTGAAATGATGACATGATCCGGCTCACGAGCAGCACCATGCAGCCGTTTATCACCAATACGAACAGCCCGAGCGTCAAGAGGGTGATAGGCAGCGTCAGGATTATCACGACGGGGCGGACAACGGCATTCACTAGTCCGAGAAGCAAAGCTGCACCCAGAAGTGCGGTGGTCGAGTCGAAATGAACGCCGCTCAACACCTCTTCAGCGACCCAAAGGCCGAACGCGGTAATGAGGACCCTGGCTATGAATGAGCGCATACCTGGTTCGCTCTACGCGATAGTGGCAAGTACGGTTTCATGCATACAAAAAGGCAGCTCACCGAATGATACCGCCCCCGAGCAAACGCTCGTGCCCATCGTACATCACTCCCGACTGGCCCGGAGTTATCGCGCGAACCGGCTCGGAAAGATCCAGCTGGTAGCGACCCCGGTCTGCGTCGTTGCAGAACGTCACTTTTGCCTCAACTGCGCGACTCCGGTAGCGCGTTGTGACGTAGCACCTGTCTCCCACACGTAGCGGTGGTGCTAACCAGTTCAGCTCTCTCAAATGTAGTCGGTCGTTAAATAGGTCTCTTTCTGTACCGATGACCACGGTGAGCTTATCGGGCAGGATCCTTGTGACATACATCGCCTCAGGGAATCCACCGGGTAATCCCCGGCGTTGGCCGACTGTGTATCGGCAATACCCATTGTGTTCACCCACTTTCTCTCCTGCTTGATTGATGATCGGCCCGGGCGACAAGGCAGGGGAATCGTCTTGAAGGTGCTGTTCTAGCACAGCCATATAGTCATCGTTGGGCACAAAGCAGATTTCGACTGATTCGGGTCTGTCTGCGTTTTCGAAGCCAAACTCCCTGGCCATGTCGCGAGTTTGAGTTTTCGTGAATCCTCCGAGCGGCAAGATGAGTCGATCGAGCACGGCCCGTTCGATAGCCCACAGGAAGTACGTCTGATCCTTTCCGTGGTCGCTTCCTCTGTAGAGGGCACCATCTTCGACGATTGCGTAGTGGCCAGTGGCGATGTGCCCACAGCCCAGCTCGTCGGCGTAATCCAATAGGTCTTTGAATTTCAAATGCGAGTTGCAGTGCACGCACGGTATTGGAGTGAAACCGCGTTCGTACTCGGACACAAAATGCTCAATCACATTTCGTTCAAAACTCTGGGAAAGGTCGAGAACGTGATGCACCACGCCTACTCGTTCAGCGACTGCCGCGGCGTCGCGAATAGCTTCTTCTGAACTGCGGTGCCTGCCGGTGGCTCCGTTATCGTGACAGAACAACCTCATCGTAACGCCGACGACCTCGTAGCCTTGATTTTTCAGAAGCGCCGCAGCGACTGAGCTGTCGATGCCGCCGGACATGGCTACCAATACTCGAGCTTTGGCCATGGACTGAAGTTAAGAGAGAAGCGGCTGCTGTGCTTAAATCGATTCCACACCCATCTTCACGATATCATCCACCCGGACCGTCTCCTCGGTAACGAACGGTTCCCCATATCCGCATCGTATGAGGCTTCCGTAGTGCCGATTTTGCGTTCGAATCAGATCGAGCAGAGGCTGTCCGGTAGGGAAAAGTTCCCCCGCGGTGATCACTCCTTCGAATTGTGATCCGTAACAGGCAATAGCCCTGAGCTTGGTTTCGAACCATTCGGAGATATCCACCACGAATGTCGGCTTAACCGCATCTTCACGATATGACATCGCATAGATGACTTTTTCGACCTTGTGCGGCGCTCCCTCGGCTTGATAATTGGCCAGCTTGCTCAAGAAGCAGGCGTCACGTCCTAATTCCGAGGCGACGCGGTGGTCTGGATGACGACCGACTGGAAACGGAAGGATCACTACG
>CAYTDU010000163.1:0-690 GCA_964436395.1 uncultured Gemmatimonadaceae bacterium
TTTGGGGGCCGGCCCTCGTTAGTTGAAGCAGATCGACGACAAGACCGTTTTTGTGGTACTGGTTGTGGATGGTCGCAGGAACCTCGATGACGTGCTGTTCAGAAGACTATTGCGTTAATCCGATTCTACCTGGGATTGGCGTGTAATCGCCGCGGCGTTTGACCGCATATGTACCGATCATACATATTGATACATATGAAAACCACACTCAACATCGATGACGAGCTGCTTTCCAAGGCACAAAACCTCACGCACATCAGCGAAAAGACAGCTCTGGTACACGCCGGTCTGGAGGCGTTGATCGCGCTCGAAAGCGCAAAACGGTTGGCGGCGCTCGGCGGCAGCGAAGCCGACCTGAGGTCGATCCCGAGAAGGCGACCGGCAGCGCGGCGTCCGAAGCAGTGATCCTCGTCGACACGTCCGTTTGGGTCGACCACTTGAGGCGTGACAACCGCGCGCTATCCACTCTCCTAAAGGAGGGCCGAGTACTTTGCCATCCGTTTGTGATCGGCGAACTAGCGTGCGGCAACCTGACAGCCCGGGACACGATTCTGGAGCATTTGTCACATCTTCCTGAAGCGCCCGTGGCCTCTCACGGTGAAGTCCTGTCTTTCATAAAAAGCCGCAAGCTGTGGGGTACCGGCGTCGGTTGGGTAGACGTACATCTAATGGCGTCTGCTATCCTGGCCG
>CAYTDU010000163.1:790-9554 GCA_964436395.1 uncultured Gemmatimonadaceae bacterium
GAGCGGCGCTCTGGACGAAAGACAAAACGCTGGCGGCGCAGGCGCAGCGCTTGGGCGTGGGTGCTGTGGCCTGACCCAAGAGCACGCGCACTCGAGCGCCCCCGCCCTTGTCCTACCCCAATAGAAAGGATTCGTCTTCAACTAGGAGCCACGCAACAACGCCACTTATTATGGCGACACATTGACAATCATCTGTTGGATACTTACTGAAATCCAACAACCAATCTCACTCGCAGGCGGTGGTGGTATGAGCGCCCCAAAAGCCACGAAATTTGATATTTGTGTGGTCGGGTGCGGGTTCTCCGGACTCTCCATTGTTTCTCACGTCGTTCGTCTGGCCAAGCGCCCGCTGAAAATGGTGGTCGTCGATCCCGGGACACATCCAGGACGCGGTGTCGCCTACTCCACACCCTACGACCATCACCTGCTCAACGTCCCGGTGGCCAAGATGAGCGCCTTTGAGAACGAACCATCCCATTTTCTGGATTGGGTAAAAGAGATTGGGGGAGAAGACACGATAGGTCCGTCCACACAACCTTTGGAGAAGCGCTTCGCGCCGCGCCGGTTGTATGGCGAATACCTCTCAGCCCAGTTTGATGCTCTCTTACGAACGCCGGCTCATCGGCTGAGCGTGACCCACCTTCGTACGCATGCGCACGCCGCTATACCTCAAGAGCACGGGTTTGTCGTACGTTGTGCCGACCATTCATCCTTTGAGACATCGACTTTAGTATTAGCCACTGGCAATTCTGCACCCGCAGATTTGGGCGTTGATTTACCCACCGATCACGTACTGCAGAACCCATGGGCGTGGGAGCAGTTGGCCTCCTTGGCCCAACGCGGCAACATCCTCATCGTGGGCACCGGATTGACCATGGTTGACGCGCTCTTGACGCTGCAGGCTCATGGCCACGCCGGTAGAATCACTGCCGTATCCCGCCGCGGTCTGCTGCCTCACCGGCACCAATACGAAGTGGCACCAACCACCTTTACGGTCGATCTCGACGAGGCGCGGACCGTTCGAGGTCTCGTACGTCAGTTGCGCACACACATGCGCCGGAATCCTGACGAGAACTGGCGCGCTATGGTTGATTCCTTGCGGCCGGTCACCCAACAGATCTGGAAGAGCTTCACTGGCGACGAGAAGTCGCGGTTCATGCGCCATCCTCGGCCTTTTTGGGAGGTGCATCGCCATCGCATCGCGCCGGAGCTCGCCGCGGAGGTGGATGCCATGTGCGCTGCGGGTACGCTAGAAATCATGCGGGCGCGGTTGCGCCGGCAATCCATACGAATGCAAGGACAAGAGATCGCGGTGGAGCTGGAAACACGTCTTCCGTCGGGCAACGTTGAGAATATTTCGCGACACTTTGATGCGGTGGTCAATTGTACGGGGCCAGATACCCGCCTCGACCATACGCGAGACCCTCTGCTCCGTTCTTTACGCGAAGCCGGGCTCCTCCAACCAGACCCCTTGGGGTTGGGAGTTGAGGTTACAGACGTGTTTCAGTTGCGAGACATCCATGGCAAGCCCAATCGACGCCTCTATGCGCTCGGACCCATGTGTAAGGCTGCAGCTTGGGAAATCACCGCTGTCCCCGACATTCGCAAACAAACCCAACGGCTCGCCGCGGAATTGCTCCGCGACTGAGGCGTACCGGACACGATTCCAGGTACTCAGCGGCCCACCAGCTGGATAGCTTTGAGACCGGCGCGCATACTCGAGGGGGAAAAGCAGGTGAATAGCGATCGCAAGGCCATCATCATATCCGGCTCATCTTCCGGTATTGGAGCCGAAGTAGCGAAATTGGCAGCCCGCCACGGTTACAACGTGCTGGTCAACTACAACAGCAATGCTGCGGGTGGCGAGGCAGTCGCCGCCGAGTGCGCCGCGTTGGGTGTACAGGCGGTTGCCGTGCAAGCCAATGTGGCCGAGGACGCCGATTGCCGAAAGTTGGCGGCCGCAGCGGTGGACGCCTGGGGGCGGATTGACGTGCTGATCAACAATGCTGGTACCACCATGTTTTGCGCCCATGACGACCTGGAGGGCCTGGTAGGGAAGGACTTTCACGATCTCTACGCGGTCAATACCATCGGAGCATTCCAGATGATTCGCGCCGTGGTACCGACGATGAAGCAAACCGGAGGCTCCATCGTCAACGTTGCTTCCGTGGCGGGCCTGTTCGGTGTGGGATCCAGCCTGGCCTATGCCTGTTCCAAAGCTGCGTTGCTTGCAATCAATAAGTCCATGGCCCGCAACCTGGGCCCGGAGATTCGGGTGAACGCGGTTTGCCCCGGGTTTGTCGAGGGCGAGTGGCTGCAGAATGGGCTAGGTGAAGAAATGTACACTGCCATGCGTCAGCACTTTCGTGATCGCGCCGCAACCGGTGAGGTTATGACGCCTGCCACCGTTGCCGAGAACATCTGGTATTTTGCCGACAGCGCGCCCAACGTCACCGGCGAGCACCTGTTAATGGACGGCGGCGCTGCGCTGCCTTACTAACAGCGAGATCATGCCTGGCGGTCGTAACGGTACCGTCAACTCGATCAGACGAGGTTTCGCAGCAACTCGAGTGCGTGGCAGACACGGATCCCTTCGGGCGTCTGGTAATCCTTTGCACCGGTTGCAGAGATCTGCCATGTCTCACACGCGGGAAAACGCGCCTTCCAATACCGCAGATTTCGGTCGACGGCTGTTTGCGACCACTTGCACTCCACGGCCAACAACGGATTCGACTTCTCCGAAACGATGAAGTCCACCTCCCGGCCATCGGTGTCGCGGAAGTAGGCCAACGAAATGTCGCGTCCCCGTGCGTCCTGCTCCATGTGAATCCATTTCAGCAAATGGCAGGCGACTAGGTTCTCGAAACGAGGTCCCTCGCCCTCAATCAGTGTCCAGTCCAAGTGGTAGTGCTTCTGCGCTTTCTTCACCGCGCGGATCTTGGGGCTACCAAATGGAGAGAGTCTGAAAACCGCGTACAGACGCTCGAGGATAGCGAGCCAATTCGAGACCGCCTTGTGGCTCACACGCATGTCTTCGCGCAACGCATTGACCGAAAGCGGCGAACCGACCAGATCCGGGAGACGGAGCATCAGGAGTTCGAGGTTCCCCAGGTCCTGGACCTGCTCGAGTCGTGTTATCTCGTCAGCGATCAGCAGGTTCCGGTATTCGCGGGACCAACGCCGTGCTTCCACCTCAGCCCCTCCAAAGAAGGGCTCGGGAAAGCCGCCGAGCGTAAGGAGCACTTGAAAGTCGTCATGCGTACTCACGCCGAGTTCGGCAACGGACAGCGGGTGGAGCCTCAGCAGGTGGTAACGCCCCTGCAACGAATCTCCAGAGTACCTGTAGAAATCGAGTCTGGCGCTGCCGGTGACCAGAATCTGGCGGGATTTGTCCCTGGCGTCGTAGAGGCCTTTCAGGTAGTTACGCCAGGAGCGGTACTTGTGGATCTCATCAAAGAACCAAAGCTGGTTCGCCGGAAGCTCTCGGCGCAGGATCTGTTCCCTGTGTTCGGCGACATCCCAGTTGAGATATCCGCGCTTGGCACCCGGCAAACTCAGGCCAAGCGTCGTCTTGCCAACCTGCCTCGGCCCTGCCACGAAGACCATCTTCCGTTTCAAGTCGGACAGAATCTGGGAATGTAGGTAACGTTCGACCGTTTTCATGTCAGCGAATATGCACGATTATTCACCGGGTGTCAAAAATATTTGTGCATATCTTCGACATGTAGTGAAAATGCACATGTATCCGCCGCTTCCAGTTGGAAGCAGCCATTTTGGTATGCGTGAGCGTCAGCGGTGGATGTATCGGAACGCTCGACCCTTTTCCTCGTGACGGACGTGGCTCTTCGACTCGAGTGCACGCATTGCCGTGAGCACCGACGTGTACGCATGGGGTTTGTCCAATCGGTCGCGGGCTTCGGTGACGGTGCCCGAGCCAAGTTTCCACAGCACCGCCATTACCTCGAGATCGCTGTTGGTGAGATGAGGATTCATAGATACCCACAGGTTAATACCGTTGCGGGCGTCGCAGTTCTGTCCGACTACGAGGGTGGCCTGTTTGTTGATCTCGGCGGGCTACTTACTACGCAGTATGTAGAACTACGTTGTGGCACCTCGCAAGGGGAGTCTGGGTGGCAGCACCTTCGCGTTGCATGTAATTTCGCTGCGGCTTTCCTGTCATTGGTCCTCAACCACGGAGTTTACTGTGCACCGTAGAGTTCGCATTGTCTTGCTTGCTGCGTTCACCTATGCGTGTGGAGGTGAGGAGTCCACCACGCCGACCTCGCCGGATCCGAACACTCCTGTTGTTTCCGCTCTCGAGATTTCGCCGCCGGCTGATACGCTGCTGGCAATCGGAGAGTCGAGCACCTTCGTGGCCGTCGCAAGAGATGCGCAAGGCAATCAATTGTCGGGCGTCTCGGTTTCATGGGCTTCTTCAACTCCCAGCGTGGCGACTATAGGCCAATCGACGGGTGTAGCGGTCGCCCAATCGAATGGCACTACACAGATCACTGCGATATCAGGATCCGTTTCGAGCACCAGCTCGCTAACTGTGCGGCAACAGCCGGTGAGCTTCGATCTGTCCCCAACTGCGGCGACCCGTGTACCTGCTGAGCCCGTCCAGCTCACAGCCTCACCGGCTGATGCAAACGGCCACCCCATTGACGATCTCATCGTCACCTGGGGCCTCTCCGACAGCACCGTGGCTACAATCGACTCGGCGGGCACGGTTGTTGGCGACACAATGGGGCTAGTTGTCGTAACAGCCACGGTCGATTCGTTCGTCAGGAATGCGTCGGTACTTATCGTACAGCCGTTTGCGGACTTGAGTGTGGCCGAGGCGAATGCCTGCGGTCTGGATGTCAACGGAGCCGCACACTGTTGGGGACAAGGTGGTGCTCAACTGGGCATTGGGCCGGGTGATACCGAACAGCTAATCCCTGCACCCGTGTTGGGCGGTCTCGATTGGAGAGTGGTGAGCACGGCAGGTCCGAATACTTGCGGTGTGACTCTGGACGATCAGCTCTTCTGCTGGGGCTACAACAACAACGGAGAGTTGGGCGCGGACGTCACTCCTGAGACCTGTTCCGGATATCCTTGTAGCACCCAGCCGCTTCGAATTGCCGACTCGCTCTCGTTCCTCACGGTTGCCGGCGGAATGGGCTATACGTGTGCTGCTGCTTTGGACGGGACCGCCTATTGCTGGGGCGTGGCAGTTGCGCCGGGCGACGGCCAAGAATGGCAAGGGCCCACTCCCGGACCGGTGCGTGTCACTGGAGATCTGGATTTCAGACAGCTGGCGACGGGGATCGCTCAGGCATGCGGCATCACGGTGAACAACGATGCTTACTGCTGGGGGGAAAACGGTAACTACCAACTCGGAGACGGTACTTCTGAGCCGATACGGTTTGAACCCGTCCCTGTGGTTGGCGGCATCAAATTCCAATCCATAGCCACATCCCACGAACATACATGCGGGATTTCGATAGACGGATCCGGTTACTGCTGGGGGAGAAATGTAGAAGGACAGTTCGGTGTGCCTGGCAGTCCCGAGCATTCGAACACACCGGTGCTCTTATCGAGCGAGATGCGGTTTATCGATATTGCTCCCGGGATGTTTCACACATGCGCGGTCACGACGTCAGGTGAGGGTTATTGCTGGGGCGAAAATGATTTGGGCCAACTCGGTGATGGAACTACTACACCTGCCGCTACGCCACGCAGAATCGCCGGCGATTTCGTATTCACGTCAATAAGCACCCGGTTGTTCGATACGTGCGGCGTGACGGAGCACGGTGCAGCTGTGTGCTGGGGCGGGAACCGAGAGGGTGCCGTGGGCGACGGCACGAAGACGCAGCGGTTGAGCCCGGTGAGGGTGTTCGGGTTGCCGGATTGACAAGACTGGATTTCGGCCGCGGCATGTACGTTGAGGTCGATGAAGGTGCAGATCGAAAACCAGAACCGCTGATCTGCACAAACGAGCACGCTGCCTTGGGCATTCCCTCTTCCCGAAGCGCCCATGGCCTCTAACGGTGAAGTCCTGTCATTCATAACAAGCCGCAAGCTGTGGGGTACCGGCGTCGGCTGGGTAGACGTACATCTAATGGCATCTGCTATCCTGGCCGGAGCGGCGCTCTGGACGAAAGACAAAACGCTGGCGGCGCAGGCGCAGCGCTTGGGTGTGGGTTCTGTGGCCTGACCCGGGACGCCTCCCGTTGTCGCCGAAAGGCTAACAGAGAAATCTGTTGACTAAGTTGTGGATTTACACGATAATTGGCATATGTCTCAGCGATTATCCACACTACCACGCCGCTTGCAGCTGTCGAGCCCCGTGAATCCGGTGACCGGATCGAGCGCGGCGTTTCTGTGGGGCGCACGACAAACCGGGAAAACAACATTACTTCACGAGCGTTTCCCGACCGCGCGATTCTACGACCTCCTGGACACCACACTGGCCGCCGAACTCAGTGTGCGCCCACGGTTGCTGCGGGAACAGGTTTTGGCACAACGCCCCGAGACCGTGGTCGTTGATGAGATCCAGCACGTCCCGTCGCTCCTCGAGGAGGTGCATTGGCTTCTGGAAAACACGCCCACCCGCTTCATACTGTGTGCTTCCAGCGCCCGAAAACTGCGGCGGAACGCTAAGAACCTGCTTGGCGGACGGGCAGTGGACTTCTTTCTTCATCCGCTCACCAGCGACGAAATCGGCGACGTCGATCTGCCACGACTCCTTCGATACGGTGCATTGCCCCCGCATTACCTCGTGGACGAACCCAAGCCCCTCCTGCGGGCATATCTGAACAACTATCTCAAACAGGAGATCATAGACGAATCCGCGACCCGCAACATTCCCGGTTTCTCGCGATTCCTGCAGATGGTCGCACTCGGCCACGGGCAACAGGTCAACTATTCCAACATTGCGCGCGAAGCCGGGGTCTCCACGAGCACCGTGCGCAACTACTACCAAATTCTCGACGACACGCTGCTCGGGTTCACGTTGGAGCCGTGGCGGAGGAGGAAGAAGCGTCGGCTAGTCGAGACGGCCAAGTTCTACCTTTTCGACGTCGGCGTTGCGAATCAACTTCATCCGGAGGCGCGGACGATCGACGAGGGAACCGATCTGTA
The DNA here is from genome assembly GCA_964436395.1 of uncultured Gemmatimonadaceae bacterium. GTDB lineage: Bacteria > Gemmatimonadota > Gemmatimonadetes > Gemmatimonadales > GWC2-71-9 > JBDGYW01. The sequence goes on from CAYTDU010000163.1 coordinate 7,916, forward strand.
TGGCCGCGCGTTCGAGCATTTCATTGTCAACGAGGTCCGCGCGTGGATCGAGTACGAGGGGCTCGATCTGCCGTTGACGTTCTGGAGAACCAGTTCCGGCTTTGAGGTGGATCTCATCATCGGCGATCTCGATGCGGCGATCGAATGCAAATCCGGACGCGAGGTGCGCGCCACCGATCTCAAAGGGCTCCGCGCATTGCGTGAGGAACACCGCCCGCGGCGGAGTCTTGTCGTTTCGCGCGTAGCCGAGCCACTTCGGACCGACGATGGGATCGAGATAGTCCCATGGTCCCAGTTCCTTCGCGAACTCTGGGCTGGTGGGATCACGGGCTGAAGGGTTGTGCGGCGGTGTTACCACGGAGCCTCCGGCGACCGTAGCCAAAAGGTAGAAATTGCCACTGTTCCAATCATATCACGCGACGATAACAGCTACCTCCGCCTGACGAATTCGCCGATCCAACTCAGCAGTGAGTCAGCACGCGCCAACAGCACAGAATCGCCTGCCTGCTGCGCCAGCAAACGCCCACACACAAGCTGCCGATATGCTTCATGGCCCTCTGCCGAGTCCCGCTGGAACTCTCCGTCACCGCGCGCAGCCAGCAGCCATTTCATATCGCCATAGAGGATTCTCGACCCGGCATCTTCGGGGTTCAAAGCGACGGCACGAAGCGCTGCTCGCTCCACACTTGGGTACAAATACCCAGTCGGCCCTTCATATATGGGGTGCACCGTTCCGAGAGCCGCCAAGTATGTTACGTGTATCGTATCGACAAGAAGCTTGAGTCGTTTGGCGAGAACGGGGAGCCGTAGAGCAGCCTGAGAGTCGACCACCATTCTCGGGAAGGGCGGAGGCGCGCACTCGTCCTGCAAGATTGAGCGTGCACTTTGGCTCTCGTAATTTGCGGTGCCCCCGAAAGACACGTTTGCCCCGACAGACATCACTATCAACAGCGGCACCGCAACCAACCAAGCCCGAGATCTCCGACAGATTCCCCTCAATCCCTTAAGTGAGATCATACTGTTTTCCTCCTGGCTATCCAGAGCCGTTCTCCAACAACAGCGGACGAAAACAAGAACGCCGTCAAAAGACCGCTCAGAACCCGTGAGGAGATGCCGATGTCCTGAGGCTGGTTACCTCAACCGGGTGTGCAATTGTCAACCGGCACACAGACGAGCAAGATTCAACCGGCGTTGACACCGAGAGTACATTCCGTGTTTCGCATCCTGTTCGCGTGTTCGGGAATCCGGATCAGCAACAGCACGTCACCTCCAATCAAGCGCCTACGGCGTGCACAAGGCTGTGACGCACGTGAATGAGTTAACCGGACTGCCATTCGATCTCACGCTATGGAAAGGGAACAAGCACCGAATCAGCATACGACTTGCCGGCTTCGCAATCATCCACCATCCACTTGATGTGCCGTTCGTCAGACGTCCATTCGAGGCTCATCGGTGCATCAGTGCACCGGGGAGGCCACGGGCGCCCCGCAGCGACAAGGTCCCAGGTGCCCCAGCGCCTCACAATGAAGCAGCCACCCGAAACACCAGTGTGGACCTCCTTTGCCGCAACTGCGTATGCGATTAACGGGTGCGACGGGGCGAAGAATACCCACACCAAGGGATAAAAGTCTCCGGGACC
>CAYTDU010000164.1:0-9554 GCA_964436395.1 uncultured Gemmatimonadaceae bacterium
GAGATCGAGAATGGAGGACGCTCCATGATCAGAGTGTCCGATGACGGGTATGGCATGGATCGTGACGATGCGGTACTGGCTCTCGACCGGCATGCGACGAGCAAGATCGCCTCGGTTGCAGACCTGATCGGCGTACCGACATATGGCTTCAGGGGAGAAGCGCTGCCTTCGATTGCCTCCGTATCGATGTTCGAAATGGAGACAGCACCGGATCCCGACGTTTCCCAGAGCGGCGGTACTAGAGTCTACGTCAAGGGCGGAATGCTTGAATCCGTGGAAGACGTAGCCCGTGCCGGTGGCACGACCGTTACGGTGCGTCGCCTGTTCTTCAACACTCCAGCCCGCCGCAAGTTCTTACGATCAGAAAGAAGTGAGTCACGCGCCATCAAACAGTCGTTGATGGTTCTCGCCCTTGCGCGCCTCGATGTCGGCTTCAGGCTCACGAACAACGGGAAGGTCACTTTGGAGGCGCCACGCGTGTCCGGTGTGGCAGATCGTATTGCTGCACTATTCGGGCGGAACACCGCCGAGCAGCTAATACCCGTTGACTACAACGCAGGCCCTATATCGGTCCGGGGCTTCGTGCAACGTCCGGCCGATGCGAAGGCGAGCGGCAGGAAGGCCTACTTCTTTGTGAACGGCCGCCCATTTCGCGATCCTTTCTTGATTCGCGCGGCGGAGTCCGGGTACCGTGCCACGCTCACGCCCGGATGCAGACCGACCCTTTTTTTGGCACTCGCGCTGCCGGGTGACAGAGTCGATGTAAACGTCCACCCCGCTAAACTAGAGGTTCGGTTCCTCGACAAGATGCTGGTCGAGCGATCGGTGGAAGAGGCGGTGCGTGATGCATTGAGGCCCATGGCGGCCGCTCCCACGATCGATGATGTGCCGAGCGACGGCGGTGGCGACTTCGGTGCCGTATCAACCCAATCGGGGACTTCGGAACGCCCATTTTTTTCATCGCAGAGCCATTTCGCTAATGCGGCATACCCGGGCTCTCTCTTCCCTTCGGATGCGGAAGAGAGTCACTCACACTCAACTGTGCCGTTACTCCAGGTATTGAACACATACATCGTTTTTGAGGACGGCGAAGGAATGGCGATAGTAGACCAGCACTCCGCGCATGAGCGTGTTCTCTACGAACAAGCGATGGCCACATTGAAGGGAAAGGGAAGCGCAGCCCAACACCTCCTGCTGCCACTTACTCTGGACTTTGAGCCGAACGAGCTCGACGTCATCGATAGCCAACGTGAATTGCTGGCCGCAATCGGCTTCGAGATCGAAGGATTCGGTGGAAATTCCGTGATCGTGCATGCCGTCCCCAATCCTCACCCAAGATTTGACGCCCGCAGATGTCTGGAGGAACTGGTGGCGGACCTCACCGGAGGACGACTCAACGGCTTGAACCGACTCGAGCGGTTTGCGGCAACCTATGCGTGCCGGGCCGCTATCATGGCTGGACAGAAGCTCGATGTGCAGGAGATGAGGGAGCTGTTGGATCGGTTGTTCGCGTGTGCATTACCCCCACACGACGTGCATGGGCGTCCGACCATGTTGAGGTTGCCTAGGGACGAATTGGAGAGACGCTTTGGCCGATCGTAGGCAACTGATCCCGATCATAGTGGGGCCGACCGCCGTTGGGAAAACTGCAATGGCTGTTGAGATCGCACGAATCTTCCCAATCACGGTGCTTTCTGCTGACTCTCGGCAAATCTACCGGAGTTTGGATGTCGGCACCGCAAAACCAACGCCGGAAGAGTTGAGCTTCGTACCGCACCTCGGGATCGATGTGGTGAGCCCAGGGGAGCGCTACAGCGCCGGCCGATTCGCGTCCGATGCGGCCCAGTGGATTGCGTCCGTACCGGACGGGCGACAGACAATTGTCGTTGGAGGAACCGGGTTCTATGTGCGAGCACTCGCCGAGGGCTTGTTTCGGGAACCACCGATGGATCGGGTGCGAAGAGAAAAAATCAGACGTTGGGCAGAGCACGCCGAAGGGCTGAGCCGATGGGCAACTCGTCTCGATCCAGCATTCAAGGGTGGGGGGAGACAGCGCTCGGCACGAGCCGTGGAGGTAGCAGTTCTAACCGGTAGGCCTCTGTCGTGGTGGCAGCGGCAGGCGAACGTGGAGAGTCCCATTATCCCGTGGTATGTGCAGCTAACATTGCCGCGACCGGTGCTACACAAGAGAATTGAGGATCGCGTCCGAAGAATGATTGCTGCGGGATTGATCGAGGAGGTCCAGAAGTTGATCGACGAGGGCGCCCCGCCGGATGCACCGGGTTTGGACGCAGTTGGGTACCGTGAGGTAGTGGCACTGTTGCGAGGAGAGATCAATCGGAGCGAGCTTGAAGGCAAGATTACCACGAGCACCAGGCGATACGCAAAGCGTCAGGAGACATGGTTCCGGCACCAGCTACGCGGTGCCGATGTCGTGCTTTTGGACGCAACCGAAAAAGCACCTATGCTGGCTGAACGGTTTGCGGGTTTCTGGGAGAAACGGAAGGTAAAATGCGCATCGGAATAACGTGCTATCCCACCTACGGTGGGTCGGGAGCGGTTGCGACCGAGCTTGCGATGGAATTGGGTCAGCGGGGTCATGAAGTACACATTATCTCGTATGCCTCACCATTTCGACTGCGCGGGATCTCCGATAAGGTGTTCTTACACCAGGTCGACCTAAGTGGCACCTACCCGCTGCTGGAGTACTTCCCCTATTCTCTCGCTTTAGCGGTAAAGCAACACGAAGTCGCACTTCGGGAGAATCTCGATGTTCTTCATGTGCACTACGCGATTCCTCACGCCCCCGCAGCCTTTCTCGCCAAACAGATGCTCGAGGAAGATCACGACATAAGGTCGTAACCACGTTGCACGGCACGGACATCACGCTGGTAGGCTTGGAGAGTTCTTTCTTCACGGTCACCAAGTTTTCAATTGAGAGGTCAGACGCCGTAACGGCAGTCTCGGAATTTCTGGCGGAAGAAACGTACCGTGCTTTCGGATGCAGAAAGTGCGCGATTGACGTGATTCCGAATTTTGTCAGCCCCGCCGAGTACTACCCACGTTCCGCAGCAGACGTAGACACTCAACGCCTTGGCCCAGCGGACTGCAAGGTGCTCGCGCACATTTCGAACTTCCGAGAGGTGAAACGTGTCCCCGATGTAGTCAAGATATTCGCTAGAGTTCGCGAGGATGTGCCTGCGGTTCTCTTCCTGGCCGGCGATGGACCGCAACGCCTCGAGACCGAGGCCGAGGCGGAAAGGCTCGGAGTATCGAGCGACGTCCTCTTCTTGGGGAAGGTCGAGGCGGTAGCTGACCTGTTGAGAGCTGCGGACCTCTACTTGTTGCCAAGCCGCACCGAATCATTCGGGGTCAGCGCGCTAGAGGCGATGGCGTGCGGGGTACCAGTTATTGGTAGCCGGGTGGGAGGCTTGGGTGAAGTAGTGCTGGACGGAGAGACCGGATATTTGGATGAAGTCGGTGACGTAGACGAGATGGCGAAACACGCGGTGCACCTACTCAAAAACGAAAAGAAATTCGAGTCGTTTCGAGACGCAGCTATCGAACGCGCCAGACTATTTCATCCTGACATCGTAGTTTCTCAGTATGAAGAATTGTATATGCGGGTGATTGCAGGAAGGGACGCACATGCCAGTGCGTGACCCGCCGGTCTGGGCGCGAGGTGTGGCGGCGGCGTTTTTGCTTGTTGCCTCCTGGTGGTTGCTGAACACGAATAGCATTCGCGGTTTGGTTGGAGAATCGATCGGCGCACTATGTATCGGCGTTATCGCAGCCTCGATTCTCCAGGGCATGCATCTCCCGCTCGCGATTTGGTCTGAAGGTCCATGGCGCAAACGGTTCGCAGCACCAGCGGTAATCGGTACCGCCATCGGTCTTGCCGCACTGATCCTCATCGCCCGAATCGCGAACATCGACACTATGGTCGATCAACTCGACCTGGGCACTGGGGTTTTGTGCGTAATTGGCGCAGTCGGGCTCGGGTTTGGCGTTGGATTCGTGAGACAGAGGACGTACCTAGCCTGGTATGGGTTTGCGCTGGCCCTCGGAATCGTTCCGTTCCTCAGCGATCTCGTCGTGACGTCGTTCAACACGGCCGACCGAACTGTACCCCTCTGCCTATTGTCGGCGCCGTCGAGTGAGAACGGCTGCACTATCGCAGTGCTTCCCTCTGCAATATTCCTGACGGCAGTAGGTGTCGCATCGAAATTGGTAACCGAGGAGCTGGCGTTCAGGAGGTTGCTCATAGGAGCGGCGGCGCGAGCCGGGATATCGTCGATACTCTTCTCCAGCCTCGTAGCACTAGCCTGGTATTTGGTGCTTTCACGGTCTGGAGTGGGAACCACAGGATCTGTCGTGGCAGGGGCGGTGGGTGCTCTTTCAGCCGGCTGCATTTACGTTCTGTCGAAGTCACTTGTGGCCTCCGCAATCTTCAGTGCGGCTTTTGCAGCCAGCAACATTAGCGCTGCGGCGGCGAATGCGCCGGTCGGCACGCCAGCTGAGGGGTGGGTAGTCTCTTTAACTTATCTGGTTGCCGCGTCAGTCGTTAGCTTGTTGCTCTGTTCCGTAGTATTCCGCAAACACGGTTTCTTGGGAAATCTCAAAGAGGCAACCTCGAGGCATGTTATTAGCAACTGACATAGGGAACACCGAGATTACGCTGGGACTTTTCTCTGGTGATCGGTGCACAACCCATTGGCGTCTCACAACAGTGGTCCGACGCACGCCGGATGAGTGGGCAGCCATGTTTACATCGTATCTCAGGCACGCCGGCTATTCCACAGACGAAGTTCGTGCGGCTGTGATAGCATCGGTCGCCCCGAGGGTGACAGAGCCGGTATCCTCGGGCATCGAGAAAGCTATCGGCATCGATGCGGTGCAGATCGGACCGTCGCTAGATCTGCCCGTAGTTCTTGACGTCGAAGACCCACAGCAAGTCGGCGCAGACCGCATAATCAACACGCTTGCTGCCGCTCGCATATACAAGCGCGACACGATTGTTGTGGATTTTGGAACCGCCACCACGTTTGATTGTATCACGTCGGAAGGCCGCTTCTTGGGAGGAGTTATCGCACCCGGTTTGCGTGCCGCTGCGGACGAACTCAGCCACCGGGCGGCGATGCTCCCGGCCACTGACCTGACTGCCCCGGACAGAGTAATTGGACGCCGAACGGAAGAGTGCATTAGATCAGGCGTGCTCTATGGAGCCGCGGACTCCGTTGACGGACTGATCCGGAGGATACGGGAAGAGTGGCCTACCGATGCTGTCCCGTATCCGGTTGCAACAGGCGGGTTGGCGTACAAAGTCGTCCCCTTCTCAAAAGAGATCGACGAGATAGAACCAAACTTGACGCTGTTTGGTCTGAAGATCGTTGCGTCCTATGTCGGACTGAAGTGGTGAGCCCATTTCTCATTGGCGGGTCGAGCCGGCGACTGCGATATATCGTCAATAGGCACTCTAAGAAGCTTTCGCAGGACAGGGAGCCGAGCAATGTGTGATCATGAATGCGGGCGATGAGCTCAGCATCGAATTCGATTTTCGTGGAATCACCGGACACAACCAGGCCCGGCGGCATTCGATGAGACATCGCTCATGAGAAAGCGGCTCGTGGTTGCCGCATGGATGCTCACACCCGTTGTTGTGTGTGCAGGTGCATTCCTCATGGGCTGGCTGGGTGCGTCGCTTGGTGACAGCCTAACCTGGCTCGTTGTCGGCGGGCTCGTGGGTGGGCTTGTTGCCGTGGTAGGATGGAGAGCGTTGATTTCGTATCTACAAAAAAGACCAAAAACTCAGGATGAAGCTTGAGAGCCACCCGTTGCGATTTGCGCTGAGGCTATTCGGGCCGTCTCTGCCAGAACCGCGGCCCCCAATGCCACCGCGTCGTCGGAGGGAAGGAATTTCGACGAGTGGGCCGGTATGGGTTGCTGGCTAGATGCTCTCCCACCTACTCGAAAGAAACATCCCGCGAGTCTCTCCAAGTAGAATGCGAAGTCCTCGCCACCCAAATTCGGCTCAGCAAGTGGCCGCAGAGAGACATCTCCGAGCACGTTCCGAGCTGCCTGACGCGCCCATTCGGCACACCTAGGTTCATTCACCAATGGCGGTGTCCCCGCTAGGAACTCGACAGATGCTCCCAAGCCAAATGCTTGCGCTATCGATTCTCCGACACGCGCTATCTCTCGATGAAGCAATTGCCGGTCGCTAGCGCTTACCGCACGCACCGACCCCGAGATTGTCACGTTTGCCGGAATGATATTCGAGGCTACTCCACCATTGAATGTCGCCACCGTTATTACGGCAGGAGTCCCCGGCGCTACAATCTGCGCAACGACGCTCTGCAATGCAGAGACCAACGCCGCCCCCCCGGTGATCGGATTGTTCCCTTCGTGTGGCCGAGCCGCGTGCGCACCTGAACCGGTCAACTGAATGAGGAACTCATCCGCGGACGCTGCCATCGCCCCCCTCTCGGCAACTATGGTCCCAAGCGGATAGCGCATGTCCACATGTCCACCAACGATGGCTGCAACACCATCTAGTACGCCCTCATTCAATACTGCCGTTGCGCCTTCTGCGGTTTCCTCCGCAGGCTGAAGCAAGACCAGGACATCGCCTGCCGCCGGGTCTTCCCTCAAGAGGTGGGCAGCGCCAACGGTCCACGCAGCGTGAATATCATGACCGCATGCATGCATGACACCGTCGTTCTCGGAGGCGAAATCGACGTGGGTTTCTTCTTGGATGGGAAGGGCGTCGATGTCACCTCTGATGGCAACCGTAGGGGCGGACGAATCTCGGCCAGGGAAACGAGCCAAAATGCCGGTTCCAGCAACCCCGCGTATGGACATCGGGCCGATCCCTCGTAGTTCCGCCTCGAGACGCTCGGCAGTCCTCGACTCTTTGGTTGACAATTCCGGGTAGCGGTGAAGGTCGTGACGCAATGTTGTGAGCTTTTTGCGTAGCTGCAGCGGCACTATGCTATCGACTCGAGGTTCCTTCATCACTGGGCATCCGTCCGACTATCGTTGCCTGACAAGTATGTACGAACCGCCACGTCCTCCTCGCTCGACTCTGAATTCGGTGACGGTGTATCCAGCATCAAGGTAATGGATGAACGCTCGACGGGTCAGCCGACGCCAGTTGGCTGCCGACTCCGGATCCGCGGATTTCAGCGTCTGGATATCGGCGGGTGCATCGATCCGAACAGTACTCGAGGAGCGTGCGTCCGGCAGCGAATCTGAGGTGCCCAAGGCGGCCCCGCGAGTGGTGGAAGGGATGACCGCCAGGCTCAGATCGGGATGCGCGGGCGGAGTTCGTTTACCTCGTAGGTACCAACGCACGACGAGCCTGTCTGTGCCGATAACCGTGTCCGTAGCGGCTACAGCCGTTTCCCCGTAGAAGTGCGGAACGTAGCGTTCAACAGTGGCACCCAACACGTTGAGATTTAAGTGGGCGTTGCGCGATTCGAGTGGATCGAACGTCCAGTGCATTGTCTCAACACCCATCTCCAACAACAACTCGCGCTGGTGCTCCTTCAGGATTCGGCCTACACCCCGGTCTCGCCACGGTATTGCCACTGCGAGGATATGCGACCAGTGCGCTGGAAACCCATTGCGAAACCCCGTGAGGCCGAAAACGAATCCGGCTAGGTCATTGTCCGGCGTGAACGCGCCGACCGCGATTCCCCCAACCTCTTGGGATATCTGCAGAACGCAGGCTGGAACTGTGTCCCGTACTTCCGCTCCCCATATCTGCTCTTGTAGGGCGACCGCCTGCTCGTACTCCGCCTGACCGGAGAGTGCCCGCACGGTTAGTGCCAGTTGCGCATCGCTCGGGCTCGGATTCAGCGCATGTACCTCGGCGTTGGAGTGTGCCGCCTGTCAGCAGGCGGGCACGCCGGAGTAAGGACCTCGGAGCGACCTCGATACCACGCGTACCTGGGTCACTACCCAGTTGAGGGCAGGGCCATCTATGCCTACGACGGCATATCGCCTCTCGCCATCATCTAAAGTGCCGTATGCCTGCGGTTGCATCTCAACCTGAATATCGAAGCAGCCGTTGGGAGGTCTGACCTCCACCTGCAGCGTGCGTCGCGGCCGTTCGTCGAGTGACGGATATACCCAATAGCCGCCCATTTCTCGAGGCTCCGGTGGCGCCGCAGATACCGGCTCTGTAGGGGTACCAAGCAGGGCCAGCGCTCCACTGGCTGTCTGCTCCGACATACCCGCGTGCAATCCCCTCCAGCTGCGATTGGGAATGCGAATGGTGATGGCGTAAATGACTCCGTTCAGAGCATCTACCGAGAGATCAGTGCCGTATGTGTACCGAGCGAGCTGTGGCGAATCGGGGTTAGCCTTGGGCGCCCGAGTACCCAACGCAGCAAATGCGGTAGTGATGTTAACGTTGGGATTGAGCGGAAGCGGCCTTGGTGTGCCGGCAACCTCCATTGGATACAGTCCCTCATGAAAACTCGGGCCCGTGAGAACGATCGCCAAAATGGTCAAGACGATGATGGTGACGATTGCGATCTGCTTGAATCTCTCCTGAAGCACATCCCGGGATAGCCACCCTCCTCCTTCATCAGATACAGTGGATACAGAAGGCACCTGAACGACACCCGTGGACGGCCTCTTGAATGCCGGATGCATCGGAGGTGCGCCCCTCTCATCGAGACGCATTTTGGCGGATGAACGGCGGGGTTCGACAGGCGGCTTCTCGGGTGGAGCCTCAATGCGCTGTGCTTTCGCTAGTTCCTGCATCACCGATACGCGCCCAGTGCCCTCCTTTTCTCGAGCGCAAGCGGGACAACCTCTCGGATTCTCATCGTTGTATGGGATCTTGTGAATTGGGCAGCGAACGAGTGCCATCTGTTATCTAACCTAAAACGAGCGCGGGCAGATGCCGTGTCGGGATTGAGTTAGTCCCACAATTCCATTGTTCACGATTCACAAATATCGTCGCCATCGCGGCTGAAATCCACACCTGACTTGCCTTGAGCACAATGCGGCAGCGTGTTCAGGTGCCCAATATCCCGGTTTCCAGGTACCGTGAAACAGAATTTCACTTGCTTGACACTTTCCGAAACACCTGAGTAACTTCACTGCTCGAAATTTGTGATTTCTTTCACGAAACTTACGGGATACAATGCGGGAGTATACTCCCCTTCTATTGATGATAGGCTTGGCAGTCGTCAGTGCGGTCGCGATGATCGTGCTGTCGCACTTGCTGCAGTCTCGCCGCCCAACCGCCGTAAAGGGCATGCCCTACGAATCGGGCATGACTCCGCTCGGAGGCACTCGGCATCGTTTCACCGTACAATTCTACCTGGTAGCGATGTTGTTCATCGTGTTCGACATCGAGGTGGTCTTCATGATTCCCTGGGCGGTTGCATTCCGTGATCTGGGCCTGTTCGGGCTTGTGGAAATGCTCGTGTTTGTATTGGTCCTTCTAATTGCATTCGTCTACGTATGGAAAAGAGGTGCGCTCGAATGGGAGTAGCACCAACAGGAGACGTTGGATCCGGAGGCGGACAATCCAACTT
>CAYTDU010000165.1:0-9550 GCA_964436395.1 uncultured Gemmatimonadaceae bacterium
ATGAGGCAAATCACCATCCCGTAATCGTACCGGGGTATGGGGTCAAGATAGCCGCTGCGGCTCCTCTCGAGACCCATGGTACGGTGCGCGGTGTATTGGCTGCTGTGCGAGATGGGCTGGAGCCATTCACTTCGGATGATATCCGGCAGTTGGTCACCGCGGCGACCCATACTTCCATGGCGCTTGCGCACGCGAGTCTGGTCGAGATGATGAAGCGGGGGAAGGAACAGTGGGAGGCCACCTTTGACGCTCTTTCAACGGGCATCGCCGTAGTGGACGACAACTGCCGAATTAGGCGTGCCAACAAAGGTCTGGCGCGAATGCTCGATCTACCCGTAACCGCTGCAGTCGGTTTGAACCTTTCCGAAGCGCTCCCCGGAGAGTCGCGGCGCCTGGCCGAGTATTTCGAAGCTGTCATGAGTGGGAAAGAATCGAAGCCGATCACACAACACTCAGTTGGACCTGAGAAGCGAATTCGAGTCTCAGCGTCCGTCATGTCAGGAGCCAAGATCCCGTCGGCGGTGGTTTTGATTGAGGACATCACAGAACGCAAATTGATCGAAGAACAACTCATTCAGAGTGAGAAGATGGCCGCGGTCGGCCAGCTGGTTTCAGGAGTCGCTCATGACCTCAATAATCCGATAACGTCGATAGCAGGTGTAGCCGACCTGCTCATCAACAGGGACACGTCCTCACCGAGCGATCTGGAACATTTCGAGATGATTCACGAACAGGCGGAACGCGCATCCCACATCGTGCGCAATCTCCTGACGTTCGCCCGCAAGGATCCCGCCGAAACGAGCCACGCCGACGTAAACGACATCGCGACTAGATCGGCGGCTCTAATCAACCACGACATGAAACTGCGAGACGTGGAGTTCGAACTCGACCTCGCAGAAAGTCATCCCAAGGTTCGTGGCGATCGCCACGAACTTCAGCAGGTGGTTCTCAACCTGCTGACCAATGCCATACAGGCAGTCGCCGAGAATCCAGCCGGCTTGCCTCGGCGAGTCAAGCTCTCCACTCTACTACAAGATGGCCATGTTATCCTGGAGGTATCGGATACCGGATCCGGGATCGACGAGAAGCTGCTGCCGCAGGTCTTCCTACCGTTCGTCACGACAAAACCGGCCGGCGAAGGGACAGGCCTGGGACTTTCAATTGCGTTCCGGATAGTCCAGTCGCACAACGGAAAAATCGAAGCCAAACCTCGACCCGGCGGTGGCACTACCATGGTCGTCACACTTCCGGCAGAAGCACGGCCGGAACCGGGAGCCGCAGGGCCGTATCATGATCCGGTCATCCATGCCACGCCGGCACTGACAGGCCCAGGCAGGAAGCTGTCAATCTTGGTTCTCGATGAGGATCCCGCTGTGCAGCGATCGCTCAGGTTGTCATTTTCCGAAGAAGGGCATTCGGTTGACGCAACGAGAGATGCCTCGCAGGCGTTTTCACTGCTCCAAAGCAACGCCTACGATCTCATAGTTGCGGATGCCCGCGCCTTGAACGCGGATGGCGTACCGTTTGGAGATGGATTGAGAGCCTTCCGGCCCGATATGTGCTGCCGCGCTATACTGATGACAGCGGATGTTCGCGCCGAAACTGACGAATGGCTGAAGTCACTCGGATGCAGATACCTGAGAAAGCCGTTCGACCCTGCTGAACTGAAGGCCACGGCGGTCGAACTGCTGGCAAATCTGGGATCCGGACTCCAGTAGGTAGTTAGACCTGCCGGCTCTTTCTACCCAACACAGCACGCAGCCGCACTGAAAGCGCACGGGCTCTGAACGGCTTCGAAAGAAAATCATCAGCGCCCATTTCGAACACACGCACCTCGTTGTCCTCATCCCCCTGTGCAGTCAGCACCACCACCGGAATTCCCGCAGTCGCCGGACGTGAGCGGAGGTGGGATAGCACGCCATAGCCGTCCAAGCCGGGCAGGTTGAGGTCTAGCACGATGATGTCGGGTGCGTGCCTGTCGATCTGGTCCAAAGCCTCGACGCCATCTCGAGCTTCAGTGACTTGATATCCGTCTCTCTCCAACAAATCGCGCACAACCCGGCGGAGCTGATCCTCATCATCGACGAGGAGTACCTTCGCGTCTATCGGAACGGCTACATCATCTTCTGCTTCCAGCAGCTCGAACGATCCGTCAAGCACCGATGTACTCGTGGGCGGGGGTGCGGGAGGCTGACTCGATACGGTGACGTCGACCGTTGGAGCACTGGTACGGGATTGTGAGGGTGCAGTTGTCCCACCAGACGGGCGTTTGACTTTGCCGGATTCGCGGGCTGGCTTCGCAGAATCCGCACCGTCTTCGTCTTCGGACGGCACATCCACCACACGTAGCAGTTCGTCTACAGTGGAATCGCCCTTCAACACATGAGCCAATCCGCTTTCCCAAAGAGACGTCATGCCACCTTTGATGGCCGCCTCTGCGATTCGATCGGCGGTTTCACCTGCGGCGATGCGCCGCTCCACCTCCGGCGTCATCTTCAGGATCTCGACGATCGAGAACCGCCCCCGATAGCCCGTCATTGCGCACTCCGGGCACCCCACGGCTCTGAACAGAGGTGACCCCTCAGGAATCCACTTCTCGAGCTTTCTGGGAATCGTGTCGACCCACATCTCTTTGCAGGTGTCGCACAAAGTGCGCATGAGCCTTTGAGCAACCACGCCTCTGAGCGCAGAACCGATCTTGAACGCCTCCAACCCGATATCCACCAGCCGGGTTACCGCGTTCGGTGCATCGTTCGTATGTAGGGTAGACAGTACCAAGTGACCGGTGAGTGACGCCTGTACCGCGATCTGGGCGGTTTCGCGGTCACGAATCTCACCGATGAGTACAACGTCCGGGTCCTGCCGGAGGATGGATCTGAGTGCAGATGCGAAGTTCAGGCCGGCTTTTTCGTTGACCTGAACCTGCACAATTCCCGGCAGCCGGTATTCGACCGGATCCTCGACGGTCACGATGTTGACACCTTCGCTTTGAACGTGTCTGATAGCCGAGTAAAGCGTAGTGGTCTTACCAGAACCGGTCGGGCCCGTGACGAGGATTATTCCGTCCCGGTTATCCAGCAGTGCCTGAATCTCTCCGGTTTCGTTGTCACTCAAGCCTAAGGAACTGAGGGACAGGACGGTGCGCGATGTGTCCAGTACGCGGACGACCACCTTCTCGCCGAGTGAAGCCGGCAAAGTGGAAACTCGCAGATCGACGGGAACGCCGTTTACCGCTACACGCGCCCGTCCGTCCTGCGGGCGCAACCGGTCGGCAATATCCAGACCGGAGATGATCTTGATCCTGGAAATGAGCGGCAATCCCGCGGCTCGCGGAATCTTCATGTGTTCGCGCAACACGCCGTCGATCCGGAAGCGGACCGCGATTCCTCCCTCTTCGGGCTCGATATGAATGTCGCTCGCCCTTGCGAGAATACCTTCAGAGAAGATCAGGTCGACGAGGCGGACTACCGGGCGTTGCGATGCTTCTTCCGCAGAAATGGAGAGTTCGTCTGTGATCTCCGTCGCTTCATCTAGTTGGGTGATTTCTGCACCAACCCCACCCATACCCTCGATGAGCTGCTCGAGAACATTCTCGGGTTGATACCGCTCTTCGATCGTCTTTTCAATCGACGAGGGGCTTGCCAGAACAACCCGCACCTCACGACCGGTTGCGAACGCCAGTGTTTTCTCGCAATCGAGATCGAATGGATTCGATGACGCAATTTCCAGGAAAGAATCCGTGATACGGAGAGGGACGATATGATACTGTCGAGCAGCTTCCTGCGGCACGGCATCGAGCGCAGCACGCTCGAACTGCGTCATGTCCGCCAGTTTGAGCCTGAAACGTCTCGACAGAGCACTGAGAACCTCTTCGTCGACCGTTATGCCTGCTGAGACCGCCGTTTCCCAGAGCGACTCCCGTGCGTCTTCCAACGCACGGATCTCATCCAGTTTCTCTTTCCCGACCAACTCCTCCAGAGTCGCCGATAGCCACTCGTCCCTGAACTCCGTCGTCACTACACCTCCGAATCAAGAATGCCGCGAACACGCCGAACTTTTTAAGCTATGCCTCATGGGCGTGCCGCGCTACCATGACTGCCGTACGCCGCTATCCTCTAGAACACAATATCACAGAATAGGCCATAAATCCCGACTCACATCCATAATTGCCCCAAACCGCTTGTCCCTGAGACTGAACCCAAACTCGGCCTTGAGGAGCGAATGGAACCACTCGACGGCCACGCCCACCACCGGTCGAACGCCGTCCGAGGGACTTCCCACCCCGTCTGCAATCGTGCCGCCGGACCACCCCGCCACCACAAATGGCACCAAGAACACCCTGTTGCCTGTCGACACGCGCGAGCCTAGCGGGAGTGCCGGAAACGGAGCCGCAAAACGCCATTCGATTGCACCGAATGCGGCCCGCCGTCCGCCCCAGGCTCGAAACGGTTCGCTAACGAGGGTACCTCTTCCCCCAAAGACAAACCCCCGGTGGGCCGGCAGATCGCTTGATCCCCAACCAACCCACACTCGAGATGTTACGTCGGTCTGTCCAACTGGCACTGTTGCCCTGGCTCCCGCGAGAGCCCGCACATACTCGGCATCCTCCATTGCTCCGCCCTCGAGCCTCAACCTCACGCTGGTACCGCTCCCAGCAGTGAATCCCGCACTACGCCTTTCGAGATCCAAACTGGCGAAAAACGTTTTGCCAGCACCAAGTGCCGGATTGTAGCGAAAAGTTCCGGTTGCGGGATTGGCAACCACGGCCATGCTCTCAGTATCGTTCACGCCCAGGCTTCCCTTGAGATACGAACGCGGCCCAAATTCAGCTTGCACGCTCGCCACCGCTTCAGTCGTGAGGTAGTAATCCCCAAAATCGTCGGCAAGTTCCTGAGCCAGAATAGAATTCAGAACAGGCGAGATCACCAAGTCTTCGCTCATGTCGCGGACAGTCCTTGCCCCCTGCAGCTGAAGAGTGACAGAACCGACCGTCTTTGCCAGCGACACACGCCCTTTGGCGCGGCGATCGTCGATGCCGTAAGATCCCCAGGCCCGAAATTCGAGCCCCTCGGTCCCCGGCCGTAGAACCCATCCGAAACCCGGCGCCAGCCCTTCGACGCGATTGAAATGGAGCAAGTCGGAGACGGATCGCGCACCGGGTTGTGCCCGCACAAAACCGCTCAACACCTGATTTTGGGCCAACTCCATCACTTCGGCCCTGACCTCCTCGAGGTCGAACGTCATTCCGGGCTCGGAAATCTCCCTCACGGCGGCATTCAATGGTTCGCGCCACTGGAATGTATCCCTTACCGTTCTGGGTGCGGCCACTATCTCGGGTCCGCGGAACATCCTATCGGGAATCCCAGTGTTGAATCGATAACCATCGATCTCCCACCAACCGCGTATGATCCCGCGCGCCGGAAGATCGAGCCAGGAGGAATGGCGCCGGATTTCGAGTTCCTGCCTACTTGGCAGCCAATAGCGCCCATCCCAAAGCGCATTTTCCAGAACGACCGTGATATCGTCTAGAGTCTCATCTATGTAGGCATTGCGAGTGAAATTGAAACGGAACCGCACCAGCTCCGCAGCGTCCACATCGATGTAGAGCGTGCCAACCACGCGCGCAGCCTCGAAGTCCTTAGGTCGAACATTCACTTCGTAGACCCGCACTGATTGGGACGGCAACCGAACCGTCTGAGAATCAGAGAGAGCAAAGTCGTAATATGTGGGGCCATCAGGGGCCAGAGGATGCGGCACGTTAGAGATCTCGTCGCCCTCTCCAATGCCGATTCGGTCGCCAAAATTGTTCGTCACGATCCCAAGATGATCACGGTGATAGCGAATATCTGTTGGCAAATCCGCTCTGTCTCGCCATCCTATGATGACCTGCTTGGTGCGATCCGGGGCTTTCCAATAGACTTCGAGTTCGAGCTGGTCGGACTTCACGAGCCGCGGTTGATCTGTGAGATCACCAAGCTGCGCTAGGAAGAAGACGAAACCGTGGGCTCGGGTGTAGTAATCTTGCAGCCCACTATCGGCACGTGCTTCAACACGACGCTGGATGGCGCGATCGATGAGGTCCGTCGTTCGCCCGTCATTCCAATTCTGTGCGCGTGCGGCGGTTGGATTGGAAGCGAGTATGAAGGTACCAAGGAGCAAAAAGTGTCTCATCGTTGCCCAATATCACTGAGTCGTAAAGCTGCAGCAACCGCAATAGCCCTTACGCTGCTCACATCGTGTTCCGACCTGGCTCCGCCACCGGCCGAGTCTTTCGGAATCGCAGACCTCTTAGTACTCTCTCAGCAACCAAATGCTCCTTCACCTACCCCGGAAACCGTCTGGGTTTCCAACTCGCACCAGACGATCGTGCGACTCATTCACCCCGACAACTTCAATACTCTCTATCTCGAGTTGAACTTCCCGGCCCAAGCCCTGGAGTCGCTCAACGGGGCCTCGTTGTCGGCGACGGATTCGATCCAGATCATTGTCGATCCTCGCCCAGGTGAATATGGGTTTGTACTGTCACCGGCCGGGATTCTCTTCGAATCAGGATCAGCCCCAACCGCAACCTTCTCGTTCTCTGTCTACGGAGACGCTAGCGCGGGTAACAATTCTGCAACATACGGAAGCAGTGCGGATTACGTTGACGCATTGGATATCTGGCGTGAAGCAACGGTCGACGAGTGGCAAATTGCGGTGGATTCGAGAGCGGCCGGCGTCGATGCAGTAAGCGCAACCGTGGACATGTCCGGGAGGTTCGTGCTCGCTGCGCCGCGGTGACACACTCGTTAGCGCCTTCATGCGGCTGTTGATATATTCCTGACCCAGCGAGGAATGCCGATTTGCGCACATACAAGCTTTTGAGCACGACCGGTGATCAGACTATCGAACTTACCTCGGGTGGTTCGATAATTGTTGGCCGCGCGGTGACGAGTGATCTTCCGGTTTACGATCCTACCGTATCGCGACAACACGCGGAGTTGTCGCTGGACGACACTGGCGTGCACGTTGCAGACCGAGGATCCGCCAACGGGACTTTTCTCAATGGTGCGCAGATCAGCGAAGCGTCGGCAGTGGACGGTGACATTGTCACCTTTGGCAGGGTGGCGTTCAAGGTCGTCGAGGTGACGCCTGTGGAAGCCACGCCGGCAGTGCCGGAATCGATGGACTTTGCACCGCCCCCTCCAGACGCCACGATCGTGAAGCAGGTTGTGGTCCCCGATTCCGGTGGTTTCGAAGCACAACCGGAGGATGGACCCAGTGCGGTGCAAGTTCAGTACGAGGGCGAAACTGCGGAGGAGTTCCAAGCTCGGAAACTCCGCATGCTGCTAGACATATCTCAAGCTTTGTCTCGCCAGAAGGACGTAGACAAGCTCCTCGAAAAGGTCGTGGACATCACCTTCCAAGTGATGAGTGTCGATCGGGTTAGCGTGCTCATGGTAGAAGGCCAGGAGCTAGTGCCGCGGATCTCACGCAACCGGCTCGGCGATAGTGGCAGCGGCCGACACGTACCGCAATCGATCGCACGGCAGGTGGTCGAGCAGCGGCTCGCGATTCTCACCGACAACGCTGCGGCTGACGAAAGGTTTGCAGGCAAGTCGATCGTCGTTCAGAGCGTCCGGAGCGCAATGTGCGCACCGCTGCTGGGAGGTGGGCAGGGTGCTGTCGACCAAGGCAAGGTTATTGGCCTAATCTACGTTGACAGTCAAACGTCGCTGGATGCGTTTGGAGACGAGGACCTGGAATTCCTAATCGCATTCTCAGGCATAGCGGCCGTGGCGATCGAGAACAGCCAGCTCATCGACCAGATCCAGCGCGAGGCAGTCGTGTTGTCCAATTTCCAGCGTTACTTCGCGCCTAACCTCGCCGAGCAGATCGCGACCCAGGAAGAAGAAGTACGACTCGGCGGCACCAAGAGACCGGTCGTAGTCTTCTTCAGCGACATTCGCGGATTCACGTCGATGTCGGAAAAGATGGGGCCAGACGATATTGCGTCGTTGCTCAACGAGTACTTCACCGAGATGGTCGAGATCGTATTCGATAACGGTGGCACGCTGGACAAGTTCATGGGTGACGCGATAATGGCGTTGTGGGGTGCACCGATAGCATCTGAGGACGATGCCGACCGCGCGATGAAGGCTGCGATTGAGATGCAGAGCATATTAGCGCAGCTCAACGTCAAGTGGGCCGCCCAAGGCCGGCAGCGCGTTGAAATCGGCATTGGCATCGACTACTACGAGGTGTTTGCCGGCAACATCGGCAGCGACAGACGTCTCGAATACACAGTCATCGGTGATGCGGTCAATACCGCATCCCGCCTCTGCTCGAAGGCGGGGCCTGGGGAAATCATCATCTCCCAGCGGTTCTACGATGAACTCAAGAATCAGCCGGCGGTCGACCCGGAGGAAGCGCTGGAGTTGAAAGGCAAAGAGCAGAAGGTTCCGGTTTACCGGGTGAAGCGATAGGGCTGACCCACTTCCTCCAGAATTTCTGCGACGAGTCTTAGAGGCAGGCCCATGACTCCGAAGTAGTCTCCTTCGATTCTTTCCACCAGGACTGAGCCGTAGCCTTGCACACCGTAGCCCCCAGCCTTGTCCATCGGCTCTCCGGTGGCCACGTATGCCGAGATCATCTCTTCGCTCAACGGACGAAACCACACGCGTGTATCATCGCACCGGTCCAACAGCACTCCATCTCGCGCCACTGCGACCGCTGTGACGACGCGGTGCTCGCGACCGGCGAGCTTCGCGATCATGTTCTCTGCTTCATTCACAGAGGATGGCTTGCCCAGAATCTCAGATCCGAGCACGACGAGCGTATCGGCACTCAAGACGATCTGACCGGGATGTCTCGCCGCCACCGCAGCTGCTTTCTCACGGGCGAGGCGAACCGCTAGATCTCGAGCCGTCTCATGAGACTCGAAGTCTTCGTCGATATCGGCTGGGTCTACGATATGCTCGATTCCCAACATCTCGAGCAGCAAGTGCCGTCGCGGCGAACTCGAGGCTAGAACGATCATCGTTCCAAGATCAGCGTGACCGGTCCGTCGTTCACCAGCTGCACGTCCATCAACGCCCCGAACGAGCCTGTTTCCACCGGCACTCCAAGAGCCTCGAATTCTTTCACAAACCGCTCATACAGCACCGTGGCCTCGTCAGGAGGAGCGGCATCCACAAAGGAAGGTCGCCGCCCTTTTCGAGCGTCCGCGTACAGAGTGAACTGCGACACGACCAGTAACGCCCCTCCGACCTGAGTCACATCGCGGTTCATCTTACCTTCGTCGTCCGCGAATACGCGCAAACCCACGATCTTCTCCGCCATCCATTTGGTCTGGGAGTCGCCGTCTCCTTGCGTGAAACCGACTAGTGCGAGGAACCCCACCCCGATAGAGCCGACGGTTTCTCCAGCCACGGAGACCGATGCGCGGGAGACGCGCTGGAGGACCACTTTCATCCCCACGCCCCGCACGGGCGGACAGGCGGACAGGCGGACAGGCGGACGGTGGTACGGTGGTACGGCGGCGGTACTGCGGTACGGCGGTATGGCGGTA
>CAYTDU010000166.1:0-9524 GCA_964436395.1 uncultured Gemmatimonadaceae bacterium
TTTTAGGTGTGCTCCCGGTTCGATGTAAGACGACAAGAGTCCGTACGATAGCAATTCAGAGTGCGTTTCGACATGCGCGTAGACCCTTCACCTCAAACCCCGTTGGGTGGGAATGAAGATTACAAAAGGCCCCGTCGACGTTCTGCCGGCGGAGCCTTCGAGGTTCAGGTCGACGACGATTTCAGTGCAGTTTCGCGGTGGTTGCCCGCTTTGCCTCCGTTTCAAGAAACTCCTTGAGCTCGCCTGGAAGTTTTGGGAGCACGTCGCGCAGTGTTTCTCCTTCATCCATGTATTTCGCTACTTGCAGCCACTTAGCCTTGCCGTATTGACCGTCTTCCGGTGGGCGAAACGCCTCATAGGCGTTTTGGGCGATCCATAGCTCGAGTTCCGTCAGTTCGCTCGAGGTGAGCTGGTCACGAACAGTCTCAGCAAGCTCCCATGCTTCGTCAGCCCTGCCTTGAGCAACCAGCGCCATTATCTGGTTCTTCAGCATATCGGTATTTGCCATTATCCGAATCCTCCATTAGTTACGATTGCCCATCGAGCTGCGCAGTCACCTGTACACTGCTGTTAGTGCACATACTAGTTGCGATATTACACGCTCACCAACGAACGTTGTATCTTCTCCCCGTCATGATTGACCTATCCCGGTTGACGGCGAGAAACCGCGCCTTCGAAGCCTGGTTGGGAGACCACGCGCAGCAGCTCTTTGCACGGTTTCCAAAACTCGGCGTCGACGAGAGCACTTTGCTGCTCGTATTTGCAGCAGCAATCGGAGTTGGTGTCGCTCTCGCCGTCATCACTTTCTACACACTGATTGACGTCTTCCGCGAAATCGCCGTGGGAAGCGCCAATTTGCTGGGTGCCATCGGTAACTTTTCGATTTTGGTGGTCGTCGTTGCCGGCCTCTTGGTCGCCCGACTTCTCGTGCGTGTCGGGGCCAACGACTCCGATGGACAAAACATTCCAGACGTCACCCGTGCCGTCGCAAAACGCGGAGGTTTGGTACCATCTTTCCCGGTGGCGGTAAAGACCGTTGGCTCGGCCGTGACGATCGGTTTCGGTGGTGCAGCGGGTGCAGAAGGTCCGGTTGCCGTGGCAGGTTCAGCCATCGGTTCCAAGTTCGGGCGGATCTTCAAGTCGGGGCCGTCGCGCTTGAGGGTACTCGTGGCCTGCGGTGCGGCCGCGGGAATTTCGGCAGCGTTCAATGCTCCAATTGGCGGGGTATTCTTCTCGCTCGAGAAGGTCGTCGGGAACTTTGGCGTGGCGTCGTTCCCGCCGGTTCTCGTCGCCAGCGTACTCTCGGCGGTCATCGCCAGGGCCGTGTTCGGCAACTCTCCCGTCATCGAAATTCCAACGGAGTACGGCGTCGGGTCTCCGCACGAGCTGGTTCTATATGCGTTGCTTGGCGTGATAACGGGTGTGGTTGCAGTGTTGTACGCGCGCGCCGTCAACAGCGGCGATCGATTCGTCGGCGGCCCAAAGCTGATCTGGTACCGACTCGCGGCAGCGGCGCTCGTGGTTGGTGCACTAGATATCGTCTTCCGCGAGGACCTCTGGGGCCGTGGACACGAGAGCTTCACGTTCGCGATGATAGGCAATCGCACCGCATTGTTTCTGATCGCGCTGGCGTTCGCAAAACTCATTGCCACAGCAGTCACCCTGGCAGTCACACGTGCGGGTGGCACCTTTACCCCTGCCCTGTTCATAGGTGCGACGTTGGGTGGTGGACTCGCGGTTGCCGGTGGACAGTTCATACCTGGTTTTACGATAGAACCCGAGGCTTTCGCTTTGGTTGGTATGACGGGATTCATTGCTGGCTCTACTCACGCACCACTCACGGCCATCATGATCGTCTTCGAGATGACGAGCGACTACGCGCTCATCTTGCCGCTTATGTTGTGTGGAGCCGTTGCCCTCATCACCGCGAAACGAATATACCCCGAGTCGATCTACTCCGAGTGGTTGGTGAAGCGGGGAGAAAATATCTATCGGGGGAAAGACACCGCCATTCTCGAGCGCCTCAAAGTACGTGATTCGTTCAACAACGATCCGAACGTGATCGGCGAGAATGCGTCGGTGCCGCAAGTCGTTGCCGCGATCACGGCATCGACACAGATCGAGTTTCCAGTTCTGGACGACGATCTTACGCTAGTGGGGATGATCTCCCAGGAGGACATCCGGACCGTGCTGGCAGAAGCTCAGACACTGGCACCTGTGGTTTTGGCGGGTGACCTCGCTCACCATCAGTTCGAGTCCGTGACTCCCGATGACTCCTTGCGAACGGCGCTACAGAGACTCGCCGTCCGCGGCAGCCACCACATTCCGGTCATCGATGGCGAGAACAAAGGGCGGCTCGTGGGCCTGATCTCCCGGCAAGAGATACTGGCCGCGTACGACCGGGAGCTGCTGCGAGAACAGTAGCCGGCCGAACACCGAACGAGGACTTCTGCCTCCTCCCCTGCTCCTCCTGCCTCAGCACCCATTCACCTATGCACGGTCTTCGCCCGTTTTCATTTGACAACTCTGTCACGACGAGGTAACGTCGATCGTTCATTATCCCCGATTTCTTGGAGACTTCTATGAAACGACCGATTGTGATGATGGCGGCAGGCTGTGCGCTGATGATGGCTGTGCCGGTCGCGGCCGCCGCGCAGGGTTTTTCCGTCAACGAGCACGGCACTTGTGCCATGGCTCGCGGCGGAACGGGCGTAGCATCGCCGTGCCCAGACGGTTCTACGATCAATTTTAATCCGTCCGGTATCGCCGGTATTACCGGAGGTGTCATCGGTGCTGGAGTGACCGTTATCCAGGCCAAAGGCTCGTTCACAGACGACCTATTTGGAAACACCGACGATCTTCAGAACAGCGCTATTCCGGTGCCACACCTCTACATGGCGTACGGTATCAACGACAAACTCGCCGCCGGGTTCGGATTCTTCGTTCCCTACGGATTGGGGACTAAGTGGGAGAACACATTCGAGGGCAGGTTCAACGGCTATGACAACGACCTGCAGTCGATGTACTTCCAGCCTACACTGGCCTACAAGTTACACGACAAGATCAAGATCGGTGCCGGGTTTGACTATGTCGTCGCGTCGGTCAAGCTCACACAGAGAGTAGATCTCTCGGTCGTGCCAGCTCCAGCGCCGGCACCCGCAGGATTAGACCTCGGAAACTTCGGCGTGCCTTTCCATACCGACTTCGCAAACGTTGCGCTCGAAGCGACCGGCGCAACCGGCATCGGTGGGAATTTTGGTATAACGATCGAACCGGTAGACGGATTCAGCTTTGGCGCGCGCTACATGACGCGGGTGACGCTGGACTACGAGGGAGAGGCCGATTTCGAGGCAGTTCCCACGGGCTTGACCCTGGCCGCGGAAAACCCGTTCGGAGTGCCGGGCGAAACTCCCGTCGACCTGCTCGTGGCAAATCAGTTCGCACCCGATTCGCAGCTCGGCGATCAGGGCGTCCAAACCCGTATCACGATGCCCGACCAGGCGACCATCGGTGTTGCTATAGATGTATCACCCGCACTCAAGTTCTTGGTCGACTATCACTGGATGCACTGGTCGGTGTTCGACACACTGCCGCTCACTTTCGAGAACCAAACAGAACAGCGCATAGTGGTCGAGGAGTACGAGGACACGCATGGAATCCGCTTGGGCCTCGATTGGGACAATGGAGGCATGCTGGCGGTTCGAGGCGGATACATATACCACAACGGTGCTGCCCCATCACAAACGGTCACGCCGCTCCTGCCCGAAGGGACACGCAACGAGTTCACCGGCGGATTCGGCCTGAGGCTCACTGATATGTTCACCGCCGATTTTGCATATCAGTACATCGCCCAAAATGATCGGCGTGGAAGGGTTCGCGAACCCATCGGTAATTCTCCGCCAACGGAAGCATTGAACAGCGGGCTGTATACGTTCTACGCTCACCTGTTTGGCGCAACACTGTCGGTGCACTTCTAATGTTTACGAGAATAAGAACGCGAGAGGATCGCGATATGAGCAGACTAAACCGTATACTGGTAACGGCTTTGCTAGCCGTGCTACCGATGCTCGGTGCATGCGACGCGGAAGAGTTGATGCCGCCGGCAGCAATCGATGGCCTGTTCGCGCGCTATGTGTCGATCGGGAACAGCATAACAGCGGGATTCCAGTCAGGCGGCATCACGGACGACATGCAGTTGCAGGCATACCCCGTTTTGCTCGCTCAACAGATGGGACTCACGGTAGGCGCATCGGGAGCCGACTTCAACGTACCCCTGATGACGGACCCCGGCTGCCCACCACCCTACACGAACATCTTCACCCAGGAACGGGATATGGGTCTCACGGCCGGCGATTGTTACTTGAGGCAGACGACGCCGGAGTTCCTGAACAATGTGGCAGTTCCCGGCGCAAAAACGGTCGATGCCTTTGACAACCTCGACACCACTGGTAACCCCAACGCCCTGACTACGTTGTTTCTCGGCGGCCGTACACAGCTCGAGGCAGCGGCCGAGATTGAACCGACCTTCGTGACGGTATGGATGGGCAACAATGACGCACTAGGCGCGATCACCACTCCGGGCATGGCGGGAGACGCATCCCTTTTGACCGACCCGACCACCTTTGCCGGTTTGTACTCTGAAATGATGGACGACCTGGATGCAATCGGATCCATCGATGGTGGGGTGTTGATCGGTGTGGTGCACGTCACTTCAGCTCCATATCTGACACAGGGAAGAGCGTGGGCCGGATTCGAAGCGCAGTTCGACGCGCTGACGGCTCCACTCAATGCATTCGACGTGAATGCGAACTGTCTTGCATTCCAGGCACTGACTGCAACCGATACGGCATGGGCTTCGGTGCCGTTCCATCACGGGGCGCCGTTACTGGCATCGGCGAACGCGAAGATCGACTCAGTTCAAGGTGGCACGCTGAACCCGCTCGATCTGGTCCCTGTCGAGCTCGATTGTTCTGCAACCGATGCTGTCACGGTCCCTGAACTGGTGAACATCATCACCACGATAACGGCATTCAATGCGGCCATCGAGGCAGAAGCAGACGAGCGCGGGTGGGTGTATGTCGATCCCAACGCGCTGCTCCGGCAGCTGGCGACCGACCCTGACCAAATCAGGCCGTTCCCGGCGTTCCCCGGCTCCGCTCCGCCTGAAGTAACCTTGAATTCACCGTTTGGCACGGCTCTGAGTCTCGACGGTCTGCACCCGAGCGCGAGTGCACACGTCACGGTGGCAAATGCCTTGATTGCGGCAATCAACGCGGCATATAGCACCAACATCCCAGCGATAAACTAGCTGCAGTAACCTGTTGGATCGCGCCCCACACGGGAGGCCGATTTGGTCGGCCTCCCGCTTTTGTTTAGATTCCCGCCGGTTATGAAAAACACCGGGAAGAAGATCTACACCTCTGCCTGCTGCGGCCTGGCGCTGGCGATAGCTGTATCTACAGTTCCTACAGCCGTTTCAGCCCAATACCCCGACACCTACATGCTCGGCAAGGGCGTGCTCAGAATGAGCTTCGAGCCGTCGTACATGAACTGGGGAAACAGGTTCGATACCAGCGGCGTTGCTGTTCCACTGGGCACAATTCTCAGCTTCGATTCGACCAGTACTACGATCTTCCCAACGATGAGTCGAGCGGAACATCTCATCTGGGCGGTAACGGGTGACACCTCGCTCCGAGTCAATGTCGGTTCGGTACAGACCACATTGGATGCGGACGTGCGCCGCTTCCCGTTCAACTTCCGCCTTGGCCTCCACGACAGGTTGACCTTTACGGTATCCGTGCCGGTGGTGACAACACGGATGCAGGTCGATTTCGTTCATGACACAACCGGTGCAAATGCTGGATGGAACCTGGCGTCTCCTCTCTCGGGAGAAGCAGCCGGCGCGATTGGGCAGATAGCCGAGATGTTGAGTCAACTGGAGGCCTCCGCGAATGCCCTCGACGCAATGGTCAACAGTGGCGGGTTCGACTGCCCCAGCGGTCCTCAGTGTGACGTTGCTCGAGAACTCGTGAGCAGGGCCCGCAACCTCGTCACAGAGCTAACCCTCATGACTGGAGTTTACGCCGACGGTCAGCTGTTGGACGCGATGCCCCCGTTTGCTCCGCTTGCGTCATCTGATGCGGCGTTGGCTCTAGCGGGAGTAATCCAGAACATCTCGGCGGAGCTGCAAGCTATGGGCGCTCCTGGGATCACTGGCACGCTCGCATTCCCAACGTCGATCATCGACCCGGACAGCACCGACATCCGCAGCGTGCTCACCGAACCGGGGTTCGGCTATGATGCACAACCGCTCGAGTTCGCCAAGTACAGGCAGAAGCTGGGGGATATCGAACTGGGCCTGCGGTTCGGTTTGATACAACGCCCTGCTCTGCGCGCGGTGCTCTCGACCAAGGTACGCTTGCCGACAGGAACGCGTGACGCGCCCGACCACTATGTCGACATAGGTACCGGCGACAAACAGATGGACGTGGAGGCGGGGGTCGACATGGCGTTTGAGCCCGGCAGCGTTGTGGGTGTGGCTGTTTCAGCTCGTTACAATCTCCAACTCAGCGACCAACTCGTCCGCCGAGTGACTAGCCCCTACGAGCCCCTCGCACTTGCATCTACCGAACATCTGTTTGCGCGAAACCTGGGCGACGTGATTTCGGTTTCCGCGTTCCCGACTCTGAGACTCAATGAGTCATTCCGTGCATACGGTGCAATCCAGTACTATCGCAAGGGATCGGATGCCTACGACTGGGCTGACGACTCGTATCACATCGAGTCATCGATCACAACGGGGAACCTCGAGACCGCTACCTCGATGCGCAGTGTGAGCGTGGGTGCGGGAATCCACTTCCGCTCGCATGGCCGTGAGGGACTCAGTTTGCCTGCGGAAGCGGGCGTCTACTACCATGCGGCATACCAGGGGTCGGGCGGTTTTGCGCCGAAGACAGCCGGGGTGACCTTTTACTTGAGGTTGTTTAGACGACTGTTCGGAGGTGCGCCTGAACCCGAGGAAGAGAGTGAAGTGAGTAGTGAGTTATGAGTTGAGATTTGTGATTGGTCGCGTGGCCGCTGTGTTAGCCTGCTGTGAAAACTCTCAGATTGTCTGACGGATGTTTCGAATTGCGCCTCGATGACTTCGGCGCCAGTACCGACTCACAACTCGCCATTCGCTAATCACCACTCACACATCACTATTCACCGCCCCGCTCTCCTAATCATCTCTCGCGCGTGTTCGGTTGCCGCCAAATCTGATCCGTCACCCAGCATCCGCGCCAACTCTTCGACCCGATCTTCACCCTCGAGCACTAGGATCTCCGTGCTCGGTAGACCGCCCTCCTGCTTTTTTTCCACTCTCAAGTGATGCTCCGCGCGAGCGGCAATCTGAGGAAGGTGCGTGATGATCAGTACCTGGCGTGTCTCCGCTACCTGGGCAAGCGCTTCCGATACCTGGACCGCGACTTCGCCGCCGATGCCTTGGTCGACCTCGTCGAACACCAGAGTGGGAATCGAGTCATGACGAGCAAGAACCACCTTGAGCGCCAACATTAGCCGTGACAGTTCGCCACCGCTTGCAACCGTCGCCAGCGGTTTCGGTTCTATTCCCTCGTTGAGAGTGACCAGGAATGTCACCACGTCGCCGCCCGAGTTTTTGATTCTGTCCGCGGTTACGATCTGGACAACGAACCTGCCCTGCTTCATTCCTAAACCGGGGAGAAGCCCATTAACCGCTTTCTCCAGTTTTTTCCCGACTTTAACGCGCTTCTCGTGCAGACGGCCTGCTGCCGCGTCGAGCTGTTGAGTCGCCAGAGCGAGTTCCTCTCCGATCTTCTCCAAATCGGTATCTGCCGTGTCCAACAAATCCAACTCCTGCTCGGCCTGCATCCCCGTGCGGAGCACATCCTCGATGTCGGGCCCGTATTTTTGCTTCAAGCGATACAACAGGTCGCGGCGGCGCTCTACCTCCGCGAGTCGGTCAGGGTCGAGGTCGATGGATGAGAGATATTCACGCACACCAATCGCGAGTTCTTCCACATTCGCCAGCGCGGTGTCCAGTAACTCCTGCCATTTCCCGACCGACGTGTCGATGCGTTCGATGGACGCAAGTTCCTTCAGTGCCAAACCCAGAGTTCCGGCTGCCGACCCCTCCTCCCCATCCAACAATTGGGACAGCCGCTCAGCATGAACAGTCAGATCTTCGACGTTGGCGAGTTTGCGGTTTTCCGCCTCGAGTTCTTCGTACTCGTCAGGGCGTGGTCTCGCAGCTGAGATTTCCTGTGCGACATGTCTGAGGTAGTCCGCTCGTTTGCGCACCTCATCGAGCCGCGTCGCCAGCTCGGCTTCCTGGTTTCGGAGTGTGGAGACGCGCTCGAACAACGAGCCAACTTTCAGGAGATCGCTCGCGTGCCCTCCAAACGCGTCCAGGATATCGCGTTGGGAAGCACCCTTCAGCAGCGACTGTGCCTCGTGCTGGCCATGGAGATCCACGAGGAACCGACCGAGTGTCGCCAGCGCCGATACCGTGGTTGGACTGCCATTTGCCCAGGCGCGGTTCCTGCCTTCGTTGCTGATGTCGCGCCTGACAGCGAGGAGATCATCTTCGAGATCCAGCCCAGAGTCACTCGTTGCCCGAGCCAGTTCCGAATGCCCAGCCACGTCGAATGCAGCTTCAACCACACAGCGATCGGCCCCTGGCCGAACCAAGTCGCTGCTGGCCCGTTCGCCCAACAGCAACGCGAGCGCGTCCACCAGTATCGATTTGCCGGCACCGGTCTCGCCGGTGAGGACGTTCAGACCGGATTTGAGAGGAAGTGTGGCGTCCTGGATAACCGCAAGGTTTCTGACGCGGATTTCTGTGAGCACTTGATCCTACTCCTGAGGAGCGCGTAGTTCACCCCATTGTAGCAACTCACGCACTCTATCCAAGTACCCTTTCTTTCCGAGACGTACCAATTGTACGGGTTTTGGCGCCCGCTGTACGACCACTTGATCACCAATGCTGAGTTTGTCTCCGTGTTGCCCGTCGTATGAGACAATGACTTCGTCTCGCTGAGGCGGAACTACCTGCAAACTGATCTTGGAGTCGCCCGGTACAACCAACGGACGAAATGCCAGGGCGTGCGGGCAGATTGCCGTTATTACGAAGGCGTCCGCAGCAGGCATCACTATCGGACCGCCAGCGCTCAGCGAATAGGCAGTCGAACCGGTAGGCGTCGCAACGATGATTCCGTCTGAGGCGTACAGCCCGACCTCGGCCCCATTCACCGTCACTCGGTAGCGAATAACATGCGCAACGCCCGCTTTGTGCACCACGACATCGTTGAGAACCTCAACATCGGATCGTTCTTCCCCGTTCTCTGACACGATCGACGTCTTGAGGGCGGTCAGTTCCTCAGTAGTGTGCTCCGAACGCAAGATCGCACCGAGTGCGTCTTCCAACTGATCCGGTGTGGTGCTGGTGAGGAACCCTACGCGCCCGAGGTTTACGCCGAACAGCGGCACATCGGAGGGACCGAGAT
>CAYTDU010000167.1:0-9462 GCA_964436395.1 uncultured Gemmatimonadaceae bacterium
CACAAATCAACGGTATATGCGCTTCTTGTTTGAAAAAACCTATGGTCAAACTCAGTACTACAACCAGGAAGATCACTGGAATCACTGCGACGCCCAGTGGGATCTCTCGTTTGTTATCGTCCATGTGGATTGGCTCCTATGCGTGCTGTCGGTGACCAACAAATGTAACTGAACCAGCGGCATCATACCGATCGCGCCTGACCGACCCTTCCCCAACGGCCCGTAAGTCGTTACAGTGTCTACCTCTGGGGGCGGTAGCTCAGTTGGGAGAGCACCTGCCTTGCACGCAGGGGGTCGTGGGTTCGAATCCCATCCGCTCCATATTTAGGCCCGAAAACCGTCACGAATTGCGTGACACGTTTTCCGGGCCTATTTTCCTGCCCTCACATCATTCTCAGAAGTGACAGATGACCAAGAAGTCGCGACGAGCGCTGGACGAGGCCATTCGTTCGGCAAACCTGACCGTCAAATCGATGGCGACCGCACTTGGTGTGTCACAGTCCGCTCTTCGGCGCTACAGGCAGGGCAGCAGGCCGATACCGCCAAAGTTGTTGAAATCGGTGGCATCTCTGTTGCGGTACCAGGCTGAACGGCTCAATCTGAAGGCGAAGATGCTGGACTCCGCTGCAGCGGCAACCACTGACACTGAGAAATGACCGATGGCCCGGTGTCTCGGCGTGGTGTAGAATTCAAATTGAAAGCGATCTCGCATGGGCGTAGACATATGAGCGACTCAGCAAGCCCCGAGCACTACTGCATTGGGATTTTGGGAGACGTCACCTCGCATCTGGCATGGGGTGGTGGGTCTAAGGAAGCGCTGGTTGGTGTGGTGGGTGCTTTGTGCCGTGGGCTAGGCAGTGACCGGTGCTGGATCTGGATCCGCACCGCAGATGGGAAGGCGTATCAGGCAATCTGTGCCGAAGGGGGCGCGAAACCGCCCGATGGTCACGCAGATCTGGTAAAGGATTGGGTGGCACAGCCAAGTTCCGTGAGTGAAGACCCTGGAGCTCTGGTGATGCGAATTCCGTTGGTTCATGAGGGTGAGAGGCTCGGGCTCCTTGTGACAACCATACCGCACTCACCTCATTCGGGCTTGCTACAACGGATAGTTGAGATCGCAGGAAACGTGCTTTCCCCATTGCTGGCGTCAGCCGAGTTGTCTGAAGATCTCGCGAGCGAAGTGGCGCTCAAGACTCGAGAAACTGAACTACAACGCAGATTCACCTCCAAGATCATCGATTCACTGCCTTTGGGTCTCTACGTGATCGATCGTGACTACACAATCCAGGCATGGAACCGCAAGCGCGAGATGGGCACCCTGGGCATTGAACGAGACGAGGCGTTGGGTAGGCACGTGTTCGACGTATTGAATCGACAGCCCCGAGCCTTACTACAACAAGAGTTTGACTCGGTAT
Organism: uncultured Gemmatimonadaceae bacterium; assembly: GCA_964436395.1. Taxonomy (GTDB): domain Bacteria; phylum Gemmatimonadota; class Gemmatimonadetes; order Gemmatimonadales; family GWC2-71-9; genus JBDGYW01. Next base: position 1,416 of record CAYTDU010000167.1, read on the forward strand.
TTCACACAGGCAAGATCGAGCAGCTGGAGGCTGATTCGTCAGCGAGTGGAGAACAGCGCCACTACCGTATCACAAAAGTACCAATGCGCCTGTACGACGATGATATAACGCACGTCATCACAATCGGCGAAGACCTCACCGATTGGAAAGTGGCCCAGAATCAGGTGGCGCACGCTGACAAGTTGGCGGCAATTGGACAATTGGCGGCCGGCGTCATGCACGAACTCAATAATCCTTTGGCAACGATTGGTGCCTGTGTCGAGGCCGTCACGGTCCGCAGCGATGAACTGGATCCGGAAGTCAGGCCCGCCATGGAGGAGTATTTCAGGATCATCGACTCGGAGCTCGCCCGGTGTAAGGCGATCGTCGATGGACTGCTGGACTTTTCTCGACCCAAGTCTAGAGTGATGCGACTGGAGCAGGTGAACCCGATTGTCGAAGATGCACTCTTCCTCGTGAAGCACCACGACAGGTTCAAGCGGATCGAGTTGGTGCGGCGATTCTCAGATGACCTACCCGAGATCCGGGCAAATCGTGAACAATTGATCCAAGCGTTCCTGGGGGTAATGCTCAACTCAATCGACGCAATGGAAGGTACGGGCGTGCTAACAGTGACCACCGGGTTTGCTGACGATGGCTCTGGAGGAGTAACCGTGGCGTTCGCGGATACTGGAATGGGAATTCCGCGTGACGATCTGCCGAAGATCTTCGAGCCGTTCTTCACAACCAAGCAACCCGGTAGGGGAACCGGCCTGGGTCTTTCGATCTGCTATGGTATCGTGCAGCAACACGGAGGGGTGATACGAGCCGATTCGATAATGGGTCAAGGATCGACCTTTACCGTCTACCTCCCTGTGGCACCTGTCGAGATTGAGCCATGAAAGTCCTAGTCGTCGAAGACGACCGCACGGTTGGCCAATATGTGAAACGCGGTCTCGAAGAACACATGAATCAGGTGGACCTGGTTGATGACGGCACAGAGGCCCTGAGTCGAGCGTCACAATCAGAATACGACGTGTTGGTTCTGGATCTGCGCCTGCCTGGCCTTTCAGGTATCGAGGTGCTGCGCACCCTTCGGGACAAAGGCGACACGACGCCGGTGCTCGTGCTCACCGCCCAGGATGCCGTAGAATCCAAAGTGCAGGCGCTGCGTACCGGAGCGGACGACTATGTGACCAAGCCCTTTGCGTTCGAGGAGCTGTTGGCCAGGGTCGAAGCTCTGTGCAGACGTCCAAAAGACATGGCTTTGCCCACACTGCAGGTGGCAGATCTCGAAATCAATACCCACCTTCACGAGGTTCGCAGAAGCGGCAAACTGCTCGACCTCACACCAAAGGAATACGCTGTTCTCGAATATCTGATTCGCAACAACGGCCGAGTCATGACGCGTACACTCATAACGGAGTACGCATGGGATTACCACTTCGATCCCGGGACGAACGTGGTCGACGTGGTAATAAACAGACTCCGCAAGAAGGTAGATCAGGGTTTTGACCGGAAGCTGATCCATACCATCCGAGGTGTTGGGTATCTGCTAAAGGCTTGAGATGCAGACGATCCGTGGGCAATTGGCAACTTGGTATGCCCTGGCGATGGGGGCCACGCTCGGTGTCTTTGCGGTTACGGTCTACGTCGTAGAGAGCACTTGGATCAGTGAGCGAATCGACGAGCGGTTGCAGCTCGAAGCAGATTTGATTACAGGAATTCTCATCCCCGCCGGCGCTTCAGTTGACTCGACGGTCGATCTCGAAACGGCATTCATCAATACTGACCAGCTGAATCCGTGGGTTGCATACCACCTCGGTGATGATGTAGCAGCGATGCTACGAGGAGTGTCAGACTGGGTAATCCTGTTGAGTTCGGGTCCCGGCCAGGCACTTACTTACTTCAATACGCGACCAGCCACACTATCCCAAGACAACAGGAACAACTTTGCCACGGCGGTGCGCCAGGCACTGGATGCCGGTGAGATCTTTGGATTAGCAGCAGTCGGGAGGCCCGTGGGTAGTGTGCGGTTCTATGTGAGTCCTGTTGACATTCCCGGGGTGTCCGCGGTAGCCGTCGGAGTTCCGAACTCGGAAGTACGATCACATCTGGATCGACTGCTGTCTGTCATGATCACAGTCGCAACCCTGGTAGTGGCGGCGTCGACCTGGGTCGCATATCTGCTGGCAGGTCGTACACTAAAACCGGTGGATTTGATTGTCGACGAGGTCGAAGCAATCTCGGACGGAAGGAGTCTCCACAGACGGTTGGCCATCCCGCGAACCAGAGACGAACTGTCCAGGCTTACTTCCACTCTCAATGCAATGCTTGGGCGACTTGAAAGCAGCTTCTTTGCGTTGCGCCGGTTCACGGCCGATGCCTCCCACGAACTAAAAACACCACTCACTGTTCTCCGCGCGGGAATCGAACGTGCAATAACGCATCCCAATGCCACGGATGATGTGTTGGAGGTCCTCGAGGAGACTCTCGTCGAGGTGAACCGCATGACTGAGTTGGTCGACTCCCTGCTCATGCTAGCTCGGACCGACGAAGGACGCGCAGGCCTGCACAAAGAGCCCGTGGACTTGCGAGAGCTCATGGGTGAGATGGCGGAGACCGCCAGCATTCTCGAGGAGGGATCGTCGGTCAGCGTATCAGTGGAAGTACCAGAAGAGCCAACCACTGTCTTGGTCGATCGTAGCCGTATTCGGCAGCTGTTGATGAACCTGCTCACCAACGCAATCAAGTTCAATCAACCTGAGGGACGAGTGACGGTCGTGACTGAGGCCGAAAACGGGGATTTGGTCATTCGCGTGACTGACACTGGAGTTGGAATGTCGGGCGCCGACCTCGAGCACTTGTATCAGCGCTTCTGGCGCGCGGATCCGGCAAGGAGTCGCACGGGCCAGCGACCTGGTGCCGGATTGGGTTTGGCAATTTGTAAGTGGATAGCAGAAGCACATGGTGGTTCGATCGATGCAAAGAGCAAGCGTGGAAAAGGGACCACAATGACAGTCAAGTTGCCAATTCAAGACGAGGTCTAGCGGCTCGCCCGATTAGGTGTATTTTATCTCGCCCGTTTTTCAGATGGCACCCACAGAGAAGAATTCCCGACTGCTGTACGTCATTTTTTTTTAATCGTTTTGTAATGTTTCTACCACCCTGTTGCCAGTCATCGGTGGTGCAGTTGGTGTAAGATTTTATAGCGCCACTCCAGGCGTGAGATGGAACGACGCCATACCTAGTCGGAGGTGTACTCGTGTTTGACAACCTGATGGAGTCGAATCCAAACAGAAAGGGAAGGTTCTCTCAGGCTTTCTCTGGTTCGACGCTGTCCCTCGCGGTCCACACCGCCTTCATCTACGGTGCTGTTGTAGCTACCATGGGCGGGCCCGAAGAAGCAGAAGAGATCGTGGCGGACACGCAGATGGTCTTCATTCAGGAACAACCGGAAGAGGAAGCTCCTCCTCCACCGGAAGTTCTTGACCTTCCGCCACCGAAGGGCTTCAGGACCCTCGCGGCGCCAATCGCAGTACCGACTGGAATTCCACCAGTCGACCTGAGCCAGCAGTTCGACCCACGTGACTTCAGTGGTGTGGGCGTTGAAGAAGGGATCTTCGAGGGCGTAGAGGAAGAAGCGCCCGTAGACCTTGCCCAGGTCTTCACTGAGGCGGTTGTGGACGAACCTCCTGAGCGGATCTCGTGTCCACCGCCGGAGTATCCCCGCATGATGCAACAGGCGGGAGTCGAAGGGGTGGTTGTGATGCAGGGAGTAGTGGACACTACTGGTCGTATTGAACGTGAATCGGTTGAAGTGATTCAATCCTCTCAGCGAGCGTTCGATGGACCAGCGATGCAGTTGCTACGCCGGTGCATTTTCCGGCCCGGTCGCGTGCGCGGACAGGCGGTGCGCGTCCTCATTCAGTTACCTGTTCAGTTCACGTTGATCGGGGGGCTGTAGGCCCAGATCGCTCATTTGAAGATGTACGAGTGATCGAAAACAACCCATACTCGGAGGCCTGTAAGAAAAATGGAAGTATCCCTACTAGTACTCTGGAATGACGCGGGAACGTTCGCGCGGTTCATCATCATCTTGTTGGGCATTATGTCTGTCTTTTCTCTGGCAACAGCGGCCGCAAAATGGTATCGGTTTTCACGTAGCCGCAGGGCCACCAAGAAGTTTGCGCCCGAATTTGCACGCTTCCTCCAGGAAGAGCAGCTGGACGAAGCTATTGAGCTTGCAGAAGCAACAACGAAGTCAACTGTCGCCACCGTGTTGGGCCAGGCGCTGGCCGAAGTCAAACCTCTCCTCAAAGACAGAGCGACTGTCACCACTGGCGACATCAACTCTGCCGAGCGTGCGGTTGAGCGTCAGAGTCTGATCGTGTTGTCGGAATTGAAGCGTGGCATGGGTATCCTCGCGACGGTCGGTGCTACGGCTCCGTTCGTTGGTCTGTTGGGTACGACAATGGGTGTTGTGAACGCGTTTACCGGTATGGCGTTGACCGGTTCCGGCGGCCTGGGAGCAATCTCGGCAGGTATCGCTGAAGCGCTGATCACCACTGCTTTTGGACTCGCTGTCGCTATTCCTGCGGTCTGGCTGTACAACTATTTCCAGACACGCATCGACAATATCACTGTTGAGATCGTCTACACTTCGAAAGAGCTCATCGACTATCTGATCAAGAGCGTCGGCAGCGAGTTTGGCCGCTCGATCTTTACGAAAGAGTTCAAAGCACAGCAGGCTGCCTCCACTGAGCCACAGGCTTAGGTGATACTCTTCACGCCTAAGAAAGAGGGAGGTTGCTCTTATGGCTGATCAGGCCGATGAAGTAGGTGGAGTAAGTATCAAGTCGAAGGCGGAGAATCGGCCAAACGTTGTACCGATGATCGACATCATGTTGGTGCTTCTCATAATCTTCATGATTGTGACGCCGATCATCTCCGCAGGGATGCAGGCAACCATGCCGCATGCCAAAGAAGTAGAAAATCGTGCTGAAGAAGACGGTGACATCGTACTCGGCATTGACACGAGGGGACGGTATTACCTCGATCCGGGCACTGGTGAAACCGGTGTCATCTGCAGGTTTGGAGACGACGCTTGCGATCAAGAGGCGAGGCTTCAGGAGCTTCTCACGGCCATCTACACGGCTCGTACGATCGACAAGATTCTCTATTTGAGAGCCCACAATGAATTGCCGTACGGTGCTATTCAGGACGCGGTCGAGATTTGCCGTGTCGCAGGAGTTCGCGTATTGGCGAACATCGCCGAAGAAGCTGATGAACGGCAATCAACCCGCAGGAGGGGCTAAACCATGGGTATGGCAGTAGGTGGAAAAGAAGGTGGAGTAGAAAACGAGCCTAATGTCGTTCCGATGATAGACATTCTGCTCGTGCTCCTAATCATTTTCATGATGCAGGTGCCGTTGCAACGGAAGGCCATGGACACCCAGGTACCTCCTGTCGAAACGAGAGAGCAGTCAGAAGAAGGTGCTGGCGACCAGATCGTGTTGGAAATGTTGGCGGACAATTCACTCGCCATCAATAGCGAGCCGGTCAGCAGGGCGGCACTTGATGCCGAACTGCACGCGATTTATGATGAGCGTCCAGCCAAGCTGCTGTTTATCAAGGCGGCGCGCAATCGTCTTTATCAGGATCTGATGGACGTTATGGACATAGCGCGCGGTGCCGGTGTTCAGGTTATTGGACTCACGCCTAGAGAGGAAGCAGAAGGCGATAGCTGAGTCTGATTGACTGAGAAGTACGGCGGGCGTGAGGGCCGAAACAATGGGGCTCTCGCGCCCGTTTGGTGTATTATAGATCAGTATGTCTCGCCAGCCCCAAGTTCCCGAACTGCGTCTGCCGCGGACCCGCCAATCACCGATCGGTGGAACGGTCGTCTCTCTTCTATTTCACAGCCTTGTGGTGTTTTTGATTGTTTGGACTGGCAGACAAGTGGCCGATGATGAGTTTTTCGCCGCTGGTGGATTCGGGCCGGAAGGTGGCGGCGGCGGAGGTGGTGGGTCGCGCGTTCAGTATATCGAACTCCCGCCGTACGTGACTGCGGCAGCTCCGGCCCGTAGCGAAGACGACCAGACGCCCGCCATAGAGCTTCCGATTCCTCGGCCAGAACTCAGGGCGATTCCCCAGGAGACGAGACAGATTAGGATAGCAATGCCAACGGGTCCAGTGGTTCCAGCCCAGGCAATCGGTCGTGGGCCCGGCTCCGGCGGGGGGACCGGTGCTGGTACTGGAAGCGGCGGGGGAGTGGGATCTGGGCACGGCACAGGTGTTGGCAGCGGTACAGGCCCTGGAACAGGGGGGGACCGAGGGGGGGGCTTCGCACCTCGCTCCCGCCAAATGCTGCTGCCTCCGGATGCGCCGGAATCGATCAAAGGCAATGAATTCAAGGTGCGTTTCTGGATCGACGAACGGGGACGTGTCACCCGTATCGAGGTCGAACCTCGCATTGCCGATGCCTCATATCGGCGGGAATTCCATGATAGAATGCGACAGTTCCGGTTCTACCCTGCGCGGGACGCGGAAGGCAACCCTATACCTTCCTACTACGACGCCTGGATTACGCCCTAGTTATTCTGCGTTCTCGATAGGACATTCCTCGGTCTCAGAGGCACGCCAGCTCAGACTCTCTGTTCTCCACCGAGGATCTTGGAGCTCACCCATCCGGTTCCGACCGCAATCACGGTTCCCATCGGCACGTACCAGGGCCAGGCGAGGTGGGCGAACGGTCCTGGCTTTGCGAAGACGACTATCAGCATTGTGACCGTTGCAACGACGATGGAGGCTATCGCGTCAAGTTGGCGGGCACGGTCGTCGATTTCTCCTAGAATGAACACCCCGAGTAACCCACCGTACGTGATCGATGTGATTGACAACGCCAGCTCTACCACGGGCTGGTCAGGCGATCCAAACGAAAGTGCTCCTCCGACGAGTATCAAGGCCCAACCAAGAGTTGCCCAACGCCCCACCCGCAATAGGTGTTGAGTATCTGTCTGTCCGGTCAGCGGTGCGTAGAAATCGTGCGTTGCAGCGGATGCTAGTGAGTTCAGGGAAGAACTGACAGTACTCATTGCTGCCGCGAAAATTCCCGCTATTACCAGCCCTGATAGGCCCACCGGTAGTTGGTGCACCACAAATGATGCGAAAATTTCGTCGCCAGCCATTGTGCCGTCGTCGGCTCCCGCCGCCCACAAGAACGTCCCGACGATTAAGAACATGGCAAATTGTATGATCACCAGGATTCCCGAGCCAACGAGGGCCTTTCGCGCGTCACGTAGGGCTCGAGTAGCCAGCAGACGTTGAACAATCAAGTGATCCGTGCCGTGAGATGCCGCCGACAAGAGAGCACCACCTACGACACCGCCTGCAAAGGTATATGTCTGAGAGAACGAGAATTGCCAGTCTATGGCTCTGAGTTTGCCCTCAGCGAGAGCCGATCCGAGCGTAGTTCCTAAGCCCCCCGATAAACGAGCGGCTACGAGAATCGCCGCGATGCCTGCAACCACGTAAAGAGCCATTTGCATTGCGTCTACCCAGATCACGGCCTTGATTCCGCCAGCCCAGGTGTATGCCAGGGTTGCCGCTGCAACAATCACGACGCACCAGAAGATCGACAGGTCGGTGACGATGTGCAACGGAATTGCTGTCGCAAACACGCGGACACTGTCTCCGAGCGCCCTAATGCACATGAATACGGCGGACGCGGATTTCCGCGTCGCTGCGCCGAACCGCGACTCGAGCCTGGCGTAGGCCGTGTCCTGCTCACCGCGGAAGTACCCAGGTAGCAACCAGACAGCGACGCCAATTCGGCCAATCAGGTAGCCTAGCGGCAGCTGTAAGAAGGTCAGGTCGCCGCGCGCGCCTACACCGGGAATAGATATTACGGTCAAAGCCGAGGTCTCGGTGGCAACGATCGACAACATGACAACCCACCAGGGGAGTGAGTGGCCTCCCAGGAAGTAATCCGCTGAATCCTTCTGCTGGCGAGTGAAGTAGCCCCCGATGGCGATGACCGCAACGAAGTATGACGCCATAACAACCA
>CAYTDU010000168.1:0-9423 GCA_964436395.1 uncultured Gemmatimonadaceae bacterium
TCCTCATCGAGCGCGTCATCGTCAACAACCAACAACTCGAAATCCACCTCGCTTTGCCAGTGTCAGGTAATTTCGGTTTGACATCCAACGACGTATCTCGCCGAGGATCTGAAGCACAAACGCAAAGTTGCGGTCAAAGTCTTCCGCCCAGAACTTGCTGCGGCACTCGGCACAGAGCGGTCTTTCGTGAGATCAGCATCACGGAAAACCTGAATCACCCCCACATCCTGCCACTGCTGGACAGCGGGAAGGCGGTCAGGCGGGCAGGCGGACAGGCGGACAGCGCACCTGCAGAGTTCCTCTACTATGTAATGCCATATGTAGAGGGCGAGTCGCTGCGCGACAAACTCAACCGCGAGAAACAACTGTCTGTTGAAGACGCATTGAAAGTCACGACCCACGTTGCGAGCGCACTGTCTTACGCGCACTCCCGTGACATCGTCCACCGAGACATCAAGCCCGAGAACATTCTCTTTCAAGCGGGCGAAGTAGTCGTGGCTGACTTCGGGATAGCGTTGGCGGTGGACTCGGCGGGCTGTGATCGTCTTACTGAGACCGGCCTGTCACTTGGCACACCTGCGTACATGAGCCCAGAGCAGGTTGCGGGCGAGCGGGAGATCGACGCTCGCAGCGACATCTATTCGGTAGCATGTGTGCTCTACGAGATGCTGGCCGGTCAGCCACCGTTCACGGGCGCGAATGCCCAAGCCGTCCTCGCGCGGCACGTTACCGATCCTGTTCCACCCGTCGTCACCGTACGAGCCGGCGTGAGCCGGGCCGTTGTGGCAGCAATCGAAAAGGCGCTCGCCAAGGCGCCAGCGGATCGTTTTGATTCGGCAAATGCTTTCGCGAAAGCCCTTTCCTCAGAAGAGGCCGAGGTTGCCGACAAGCTTAAATCAATCGTCGTCCTTCCCTTTGAAAATCTAAGCCCCGACCCTGACAACGCGTTCTTCGCTGATGGTTTGACCGAGGAGATAATAGCCGACCTCTCGAAGGTCGGTGCCATGCGCGTGATCTCACGCACCTCGGCGATGGCGTTCTAAGGCACGACGAAGACGGTTCCCGCGATCGAGTGGGGCCTGTCCTCAGTTGTATGGTACGAAAACAACCGGTACCTCAAACCCCTACTTGGCGACCCCCGTTTCCAGGCTCTCATGGACAAAGCGAGAGAACAGCAGCGGCTGTTTGACGTGTGAGAATGTCGTAACCCTTAAGTTAAGCAACACTCAACCAGCCAGCCTCTCGTACATCTTGTAACAGTGGCGGCACGGTTTCGGGAGAGACTGCGGCCCCGGATCTTCCAGCTCGATCCTGCGCTGAAAGGCCCCTCGGAAATCCCTCGCGGCCTTGCTGCGCCAGATCTCCTGAAGAGACTGCTGATTGACACTTCCGAACAGCAAGTGTTCCAGACCGTGCACACTACCGCCCATATGATATTGCAGGGCGGTACTGGGTTGCACGCTTAGGTTCGTCATCACGCACGGAGACACTTCGCCTCGGTGCGACACGAAGCACGAACGAAGCACATTCTCGGTGCAGACCTTCTGTAGAGCGCTGAGATCGGCCAGGTAGTAGTGCAACCCGACGCCTTCGCCCGCTGCTTTCTCCTTGGCATGCTCAAGTGTGTCACGCACCTGGGGCCACATAGCTGCGTTAGCCAGCAGCGACTCCCGATTCATCTCGTTGCGAGTCACCAGACTGAGATTGCTGATCACCACTTCGTTCACACCCCATCGTGCAGCGAGTGCGGGAAGTGCTTCTACCTCCTGCCAGTTGGACTGCGTCAGTAGGTACGCGATATGAACGGCCGGCTCGTTCTGTCCTGAGGCCTGTTTTTCGCGCAACAGCGCCTCGAATCCCGCGTCGATTCGCGCGAAGCCGCAGCCGCGGCGCAACCGTTCATGCGTCGTTGCCGCAGCACCGGCGAGACTCACCGCCATCACATCCACTCCGGAATCGAGCAAACGAGAGATAGTCTGTTCGGTTAGTAGGGTCCCATTGGTGGCAAAGCCCGCGCGCGACCTGTGAGATTTGACGCTGTCCACCATCTTCCAGAAATCGGGGTGTGTCAGAGGCTCGCCCCAACCCTGAAGAAACACGAGATCCACGTTCGAGAATTCCTGCTCGAGGCGGGCGAAAGTAGCTGGTTCCATCAAGCCACCCTGCCATTTGTCTCGATAATATGTCAAAGGGCAGTAGTCGCAATGTGCGTTACATCGCGATGAAACCTCCACCTGCAACCAATCGAGTCGGATCGGGACGAGCCGGTCCCACAGTTGCTTCAGGGCCTCTATCACCGGATATGCGAACGTGACACTTTGAGTCGCTCCCTATTGCAGTACGGTTACGTTACCCTTCTCCCTTCCCCTTTCCCCCTTCCCTCAGCCGCCAGAAATACAGCCCCAACCCTAGCATCAAACTGACAATCAACACTCTCACCGCGATCGAGAACGCCTGCGGCTCCATTTCCTGTCTTGATCCGATCGCAAACTCCAGCCAGAACAAGAGCCAGAGCACCCACACGGCTCTGAGCAGCCACACATACCAGGGGCGCTTGCGTATTCTCAACGTCATGTAGCCGGTATCTTTGACCGCGTTGGTTCCCTCCACCTGGCTCACCATGAGTCGACCCCATGCTCGCTGAGATCCAGGTGCCACCAAGCATCTGGATCTTTCATCCTTCCGTACCCGAAACTCTCATCCATGTTGGCGAGGAAGCGATCCAGAAACGGCATCTTCGCGCTCGATGCTTTGACAATCTCGTGCAGCACAGTCTTGTCCTTCTTTGCCCACGGACAGACCATAATGCAGGTGCTGCAGTAGCTGTTGGATTCCTCCCAAAACTCATAACACTTCACACAGTCTTCGTACCAACTCTGGTGACCAGGGTTGTTCCATTCACCGCGTACCTGAAAGCCGGGCTCCTCGTCGTACGATAGAGCCTGGGACGGACAAGTTTCAGCACAGCGCCCGCATACCTTGCAGAATTCCTTGAGGCCAAAATGAATCGGTTTGTCCACAGTCATCGGCAAGTCGGTGAGCACCTTGCCAACCTGCACCGCTGGCCCAAAGATGGGCGAAATGAACCGGTTGGTTCGTCCCATCTCCCCCAATCCGGCCTCCACAGCGAACGGTGGGCTCGACCCCAAGCCGTTCACGCTGGGTATGGCAATGTACCCCAAGTTCCGAATGAAAGCGCCGAGGTGTCCAACCGTGAATTCCAGCCGACTGTATCCCAATGATGTAGTTGCATCGCAGAGTTGTGACGGTGCGAGCGCCGCAACATCGGGTGACATGCGCATGACAATGGCGATCGCGTATTTCACCTTGTTTGGAATCACTGCCTTTTCGTTCTCGATCTCGTACGGTTCTTCAACGTCCTCGAAGTGAATGTCGACTCCGTAGCTGCGTGAGAAGATGTGGCGGCGGTCTAGAGGAGCTATTCCCACATCTCCCGCCCCGAAGAAATACGCTGCGCGTTTGATGACGTTCGCCGCCCGTTCGGGTGTTGCATCCCAGGGAGACACCTGCCCGCGCTGGCGGCCCGTATGAGTCCACGAACGAAGCCCTCTGTTCATGTTTCCGGTGCCGCGCAGAGTCCAACCCGCTAGCATCAAGGCGTTGTCCTCTCTCCGATACCCTGGAAGAGTGCCAGCTTCGACGTCGGCCCGCATTGCGGCCTTCTTGTGCTCGACCTCCTGTGCCCGTTCGTCGCTCACGTAATCGCTGTAGGCATTCAACACGTTCTTGTGTTGATCGAACCTGCTGTATGCAGCGTCATCAATTGCTAGTACTGGTTCATCCACCTGTTCCGACCACCAGGGTCGAGAAGACGCTATTATTCGCTCCTCACTTTCATCAGTTGACTGCAACGGATCAGCTGATGTGAGCCCGCCAGCAGTCATTCCGCCAATGCCCGCGCAAGCGGTCAGAAAATCTCTGCGCTTCAGATCATCACCCATTCATATCCTCCAAATGATCCTCGGAATCTTCCGGTGACCTCGGTCGAGTCCTATCACCTCACTATTTGAAGAAGATATGCCCATGGTCTAGTGGTCATTAGGTACGTGTTTGTGCCTTCGGGCACGAGGTTCCGCAATCCTTCAGTAAGGGGGCTGGCATACCATATCTTCGCTGTGATGGCCGTGCGCGGTATCATGCAGACGCTACACGTCGACGACGAGATCGCCGTCGACGGTGCGAGCGGAACCGTCGCCTTGCTGAATAGGCATTTGCCCGGTTGAGCTTCCTACCGTACCCGAGCAGATTCCATTATGTCGAGGCGGCAGTCCATGCGGGGCGCTGCCCACTGGCGACTGGTTACATTCGTCTGGCTCTTTTCCTGAGATCCTCTGTCTCCTGAAGAACTCGAAGAGTCGAGACTGAACCCTAGAGGGCCAATGACCACTGAAGCATTTGACGAGTACGCAGAGAAGTACGACGGCTGGTTTCTCCAAAACCAGGCGGTTTTGGATTCTGAGGTGCGACTGATCGCCAGATTCTTGAAGGATCCTGGAAAGGCGTTGAGCGTGGGCTGCGGGAGCGGTCTGTTCGAGTCACTCCTGCGCCGCGACTTCGGCATCGAGATCAACGACGGACTCGAGCCAAGCGATGGCATGGCGGAGATCGCTCGGAAACGGGGTATGGAGGTTGAATCGGCCAGTGCAGAGAAAATTCCGCACGAAGACGGGTCGTTCGACACCCTGCTGTTCAACGGAACGCCGTCGTACATCGACGACCTACCGAAAGCTTTCTCGGAGGCATTTCGAGTCCTGAAACCTGGTGGCCGCTTGGTGGTGGCCGATGTACCCGCTGAGAGCAGCTACGCGTTGTTGTATAACCTGGCGGTTGCCAAGGGAACGTGGGACGACTCGGTTTTTGACGGCGTAGCACCACCGGACCCGTACCCGGTTGAGTTCGCGGCCGCCGCCCACTGGCGAACCACGAAAGAGAAGACAAAGCTGCTCGAACAGTGTGGTTTCGTTAACCTCGAGTTCGCACAAAGCCTGACGCGGCACCCGATTTTCACAAACGACTCTGTGGAAGAGCCTACCGCTGGTTACGACCGCGGTGATTATGTCGCCATCTGTGCTTGGAAGCCTGCTGTCAAGTGAGCTTCATCGACGATCTACAGAAAGAGGTCAACACTCAAATAGCCGCGCAGCTCGAACATCCATTTGTAAAGGGCATGGCGGATGGCAGTCTCGACCCAAAGGTTTTCGAGAACTGGGTGAAGCAGGACTATCGCTACCTGATCGAATACGCGCGCGTTTTCGGCTTTTGCGCGGCCCGCGCAGACACCCTAGAAGCGATGACCTGGTACGCGAATGTGCTGCACCTGACTCTTGCCACGGAAATGGACCTACACAGGCAATACGCAAATCGGTTTGGCATCTCGGCAGAAGAACTCGAGTCGACGCCGATGTGGCCGACAACGCGAGCATACACGGATTTTCTCGTCCGCTTCGCTCAGAGCGGTGATTACGCTGAGGCAGTGGCAGCCATACTTCCGTGCACATGGGGTTACGTCGATGTCGCGCTCGAGCTCGCTCGAGGCAAACCGCCGGCGGATCAGCGATACGCCGACTGGATCACGCAGTATAGCGCCCCAGAGTTTGTGGCCGCGGCTGAGTGGCTCAAGGAGGAGATGGAACGGGTAGCCACAGATAAGAGCACACTGGGGCGTGAGCGTCTAGTTGATCTCTTCGTCACATCGTGTCGCTATGAGCTGGCGTTTTGGGAAATGTGCTGGAGAGGCGAGGGCTGAGCTTACTCGTCAGTCGGACTCCTCTAAGCTCTCGAGAGCCTCAATTGCTTCCGACCATTGCAGCATTGCTTCATCCAGAGCGTGTTTTGCCTGTTCCAATGCACGTCCAAGCTCCTCCGCCCTCCGATTTCCTTCGATTGACCCGTCGTACAACTTGGTGTCCGCGAGTTCTGCCTCAATATCGCCGACCACCTTCTCAGCGGCCTCCACGGAACCCTCCGCAGCTTCGACTTCGCGCTGCGCCTTGCGGATTTGGCGGGCCGGATCAGGTGGCTTGGGAGGACGTTTCTTGGGTTGCGTCCGCTGTCGCGCAATTTCGGCCGCGCGCAGCTCTTCGCGTTCCCGAGACAACTCTTCCTGTTTGATCTCCCAGTCAACGAAGGGTCCATCATAGTCTTCCAGTCTGCCATCCACTATCGCCCACACCCGAGTGGCGAGTTCACGAAGGAATGCGCGGTCGTGACTCACCAAGATCACTGTCCCGCCGTACTGCTCGATGGCATCCTCGAGAACTTCGATGCCTTCCACATCCAGGTGATTCGTGGGCTCATCCAACACGAGAAGATTCGCATGAGCTAGAGTAGTCATCGCCAAGGCGACACGTGACCGTTCGCCTCCGGAAAGGGAATTGGTGAGGCGGAACACTTCGTCTCCAGAGAACCGAAACGCACCGAGGTGCCCCTGCACCTGACCGCGTGTCCACAAAGGCCGAAGGTCGTAGATGATGTCGAAGATCTTGCGGTCTAGTGGCACCCCCGCGAGATCCTGTCTGTACCATGCTGGTGTAATCGACGCTCCTAGCTGCACGTTGCCACCGGCAGGAGAATGGGCACCGAGTATCGTCGCTAGCAATGTGGTTTTACCGGTTCCGTTTGGACCCACAAGTGCAATTACATCCCGGCGTCTGGCAGTCACTGTCACATCTTCGAGCAGCTTCCGGTCGCCGATTGTCACCTTCAATTCTGTCAAATCCACCACGCGGTCGCCGCCTCGTTCGCCTCTCTCGAGTCGCAGCACCATGGACTGTTCGTCCGTGGGTGGTGCGGAGAGTCTTGGCATCCGTTCGAGCTTGCGGCGTCTGCTTTGAGCCTGCTTCGTCTTCTGTCCGACGATGTTGCGTCGGATGTATTCCTCTTCCTTCTTGATCAACGTCTGCTGTTTGGTGTACGCCCGTTGTTCTGTGAGATCACGCTCGTGGCGCTGTCGCACGAATTCCGAGTATCTACCTCGGTAGGGAACAACCCTTCCGGCATGCACGTGCAGCACACGGTCAACCGTGTCATCCAAAAACGCCCGATCGTGACTGATCACCATGACGGTGTCGCTGGAATCACGCAGGTAATTGCCGAGCCATCGTGTCGTTTCTAGGTCGAGGTGATTGGTCGGTTCGTCGAACAACCGCAGATCCGCCGGAGCAGCGAGCTGTGCAGCGAGTCCCACACGCCCGAGTTCACCTCCGCTCAAAGAGGCAAGCGACCGTGTTTTGGCTTCATCGGGATCGAACCCAAGGCCTTGCAGCACTGCATCCACCCTGGCGTGATACTCGTACCCACCCATATGCGAGAAGCGCTCCAATGCCCGTCCATACTGCACGGCATCCGCCTCGGTGGCTCTGGCTCCAAGCTCTTCCAACTGTGCGGCCATCTTTTCGAGTTCGCGGCCGAGTGCTATGACCTCTCCGTAACCCGATGCCGCAGCATCCCACACGGACGCGGCATCGTCGTACTCTCTGTGTTGGTCGAGCAGAGTTACTCGCAACCCGGGAGTCCGTACTATTGAACCTGTCGTGGGATCCAGGTCTCCGGTGAGAAGTCGGAAGATCGTCGTCTTGCCAGCTCCATTTCGGCCAACAACGCCCCACCGCTCACCCTTGAAGAGTGAGAGAGAGATATCACTCAACAGAGGTGTGCCACCAAAGGATACGGAGACATCTGCCAAAGTAAGCAAAGTCACGGTGGAAATTATACCGCATCTCCGTCGTTCGAAGCAGATCTGGTACGGAGTTCGACAATCACCGCGTAACCTTCGATATTCGTTATGCGTAGTTGATTCGACACCGCTGCAGGGACAAATCAGATGGACAGAGGCACTTTGATAATGCTCCTGGCGCTCACGTTCGTCGGTGGATTGCTGGGCAACTTTGGCCCAGGGATGCTGATGCGAGGCGAACGGGGCCGTGCGATCGTGACCAAATGGAAGTGGTGGGGTGTAAGTCTCTACTTCCTGTTGGTAGGAGCTGTGGTAGCGGCCGTGGTCACGTGGGCATACATCTCGGTGGTCGGCGAGCAGGGGGCTACCGCAACTCTCGAGTCGCCCTTTTTTTTCTTCGCGTTTGGCCTTGCCGCGGGCTTACCGTTCACCCTCACCACACTCTTCTCCGTGCGCCGAACGGCGCGAATAGAAGCAGAGCGGGCGAAACGCACGAAGCCTGCTTCCAAGCAGGAGCGGCTCGATTTTGCCAAGAACCTCGAGGAACAGTTGCGTGAATTCTCTGACGACCTCAAGGAAGCCCGGGTAAAGGTGAAGGGGAAAGAGAGCACCGTGGTCGCCATCCATGGAGGAGTGACACGAGACCAAGCCGAACGCTTGGTGAACGTGTTGCGCGGAGACCTGCTCGACCTGGGAATTCAACGGGTCGAGAGCGGGGACGAGCAGCAGAAGTGGTGGGTGCGGGTCAGATGATTAGCTGATTCAGTATTGGACGCAGCACTCCACTCCGTTAGGGTCCCTTCACATCTACTGTGTCAAGCTGATTTGCCTGTTGTACTTGACAACGAACGAGCGTTCGCGGGTGCCGGTTGGATCTATGGTCCGTTGCACCTCATTGTACACCAAGAATAGACCGGTGCCGGCAGTGTTGAGCCAGCCAAATCGGATGTTGGCGAACACATCGTCGCTTTGATTGTCATATTGTATCAACGACTGCAAATACGCTCTTGGCGTGAATGCCCATGCGGCTTTCAGCCCGAGGAGGGTGCGATTGAAATCCCCCTCCGGCAAGTTGACGTCGTTGTAGTTGACGGTGAAGGCTGCGGTCCAGGTCGACCCAATTCGATTGGTGATAGTTGCAGTCGCACTCCTGCGATCGCCTGAAAAGAAACTCCCCGCTGTCGCTTCCGACGTGAGTGAGACCGGAGCGCTCGCGTCGGTGTTGAAACGGAGAACGAACTCCGCAAAATCGTACGTTGCCGCAGGGAGGAAGATGCCCTCGGAAATTTCGAACGGTTCCTGCAACCCCTCTCGCCTAATGTTCACTACAGTTGAGAGGAATCCACCATTTTGCATGTCAATCGCGTTATCGATGTGGATGTAGCGCGTTTGTTCGAATCCGTCAAAGCCCCACCATTCCCGCACCACGATGTGCGGCTGCAACTCTCGGATCCAGCCGATACTCGGTACTCGAATGTTGCGCTGGATTCGCCCTATGACCACTCGATAGTCTGACCTGGGCAGAAAACCGACCTCCGGATTGAAAGCTTCGCCGACTTCTCGATACTGCGCCCAGATGGTCCAATCACGCGTTACGTATGCTCCGGTCAAACCTAGTGCGTGTTCGCGGCCGTCGATTCCGGGTGTCTCTGTACGTGCGATGTGGCCGTCGAAATTGATGTTCTCGCCGATGCCGAGACGTCCGTCAACAGCATAGGTGAGATTGT
>CAYTDU010000169.1:0-9339 GCA_964436395.1 uncultured Gemmatimonadaceae bacterium
GCAAGCGACAGGTGATAGAAGCGGGTTCCACGTTTCACTTCGGCTCTAACGCGCCCACCGGTTGGGAGGCGCCGTTTCCGGAAGGTGCGTTCCTCTACATCGTGAAGTCGTATGCCGACCTCGACTATGAGTCGTACACCACGGACATCAGGAACATGGCGACGGAGCTGGACCAGCAGATGTCGGAAGGAAGCGTGTTCTACTATCACCAACTCGAGCCCGACCATCCGGCCATCCAGTTTGCCCGCGAGCACAATCCGAACTTCGACGAGATACTATCGCGCGGGAGAAACTAGGTATCCAGGTTGAAAAAACAGTAGCGTATGCGCAGAGGGGCAGGCCATAGGCTCAGCCCCCCCTGCACTCTTCCCCTTTCCCCCTTCCCGCTTCCCCCTGTCTACCTCACCGGCCTTTCGGGCCGCAGTATCGGCGCCAGAAATCGCCAGATCTCCCGCCGCGACTGTTTCGCGACTTGCGTGTCTAGCCGGTTGAATCCGTGCCCGCCCGGCACATCCTCGTAGATCTTGTACTGGAATCCCGTCTTGCCTTCTGCCTGTAGCGCCTGAATCAGCCGTTCCACCTCGAGAACGTTCACGTCCGCATCGTTGGTATTCGTGTGGATGAGCAGCGGAGTCCCGTCGTACTTATGGGCGTTCCACGATGGTGACCGGCGGCGATACTCCTCGACATCTTCGTAGGCGCTGGCGCCTATGTGGTAATCGGCCGAGTAGAGGTCGCGGTATCCCTGTGTCTTGTATCCCATGCGCGCGATCAGGTCGCTCACCGGCACGCCTGCGTAGGCGGCGGCGTATGCGTCCGGGTGGTCGAAGATGTTCATGAGCGCGTGCAGGCCGCCGTGACTCCAGCCTACTATCCCCACGCGGTTCTCGTCTAGAAAGTCGTAGTTATCGAGCATGAAGTTGCGCGCGGCGTATGTGTCTTCGATCTCGAGCCCGCCGTAATCGATCGTGCGATAGAAACCACCGCCGTACCCTGTGCTGCCTCGGTACTCGGGAGCAATGACCGTATACCCCTGTTCCAGCATCTCTCGCAGCCTGTTGGTCGTTCCGGTGCTGAAGTTGGAGTGCACACCGCCATGCGGGTAGACGATGAGCGGCTGCTGTTGGGTCCGGTCGAGAGCTTTGGGAATAAACACGTATGCGCTTATGCGTAGCGGGTTGCCGGCTCCCTGCGCCGTCGGGTTCGGCTCGTATCGACGCGGCGGGCCGGTGAACGACACTATGTCGATATCCGCGATGTCGCCCACGCGGTGAAAGAACATGATGTCGTCAATGCGCCGGTTGAGTACATCGATCTCATGGTTGAGGCCCTCGATGTGACGTTCGAGGAGGTTTTTGATCTCGGCGATTTCGTCTGCGTTCTGGGCGCTCGCTGCCGATGGCAACGGTGCGAGCAGTAGATTGACCGCGAGAAGAGAAAGCGCGGATCGGAGCATTCGTAGAGGCTTCATGGGTGCTTCTCCGGTTGCTGGCTTTAACTGCACTTGTTTGGTATGGGAAATTTAAGGTTGGGGAGGGGGGAACATCCAACATCCAACGGTGGGCAAGGATAGCATCCGCGTGACTCGGCTTCGCACACCGGCCTACGAGTCGCGTGCGTCCGCCAGTCTTCTCAACACGTCGTCCTCCAACACGTGCCCACCGTCGAACCGAATGAACTCATGGAGGATGCCAAGCTCGGTGAGCCGCGCTTTCTGCTCGGTCGCCTCGGTGGCATCTACCCATTCATCCTTGTCACCGAGCACGACCGTCAACTTCGCATCGCGCAGACTGTCTCCACCGGTCTCCAGGTCCAGGTCGGGCGGCACCAACCCCGCCCATATCGTCAGCCGGTCGATCTTCGACTCTCCCATGACAACCCATCTGCACGCTGTTGCCGCGCCCTGAGAGAAGCCAAGTACGTGCACCTTTGTTGACGATCGATTGAGTGCCGCGAACAGGTGGCGGTACAACTCGTCGAGGTAGCTGACATAGTCGGATATCTCATTCAGCCGATCCTCTTTCGTCATCCAACTCGCACCGACCCTCCGCTCTTCATGATTAACGTACGAACGCGAGAGCCCTTCCGGTGCGACAATCAGCATGTTCGGATCCTCCAAGGTTCGGAAGTACCGAATGAACTGCCTCGCCAGATACATGTGTCCGTGCAGAACGAACCACACTTCGCTCGGTTCATTCTCAACACTGCCGAGCGTGTAGTAGCGTGCGGTCCGACGGACAACAATATGGTGTTCCATTGCGGGCATATGGGCCTCTGCCTACGGAAATTCGCCTTCGACTAGTCGCTGCCCAATGCTACCTCAGCCTGGTTTTGGGACAAGCGTCTTCCGTCGCGTGCCATACCTCGGACGAGGCTCGCACCCAACAGCAACAACACGACGGCGAACGGCAAGCCAGTGGTTACCACCGCCGTCCGTAGCGCCAGCAACCCGCCCCCCATCAACAGAACAGCCGCGAGCACACCCTCCATTACAGCCCAAAAAATCCTCTGGATCACGGGCGGATTCAGACGTCCTCCGGCGGTGATGATGTCGACGACGAGTGAGGCGGAATCTGACGAGGTCACAAAAAACGTCACGACTATGCATACCGCTAGGCCGCTAGTGATTGATGCTAGAGGATAAAACTCGAAGAGTTGAAAGAGAGCCACGGCAACGTCTTCACGCACCGCCGCCACGAGGCCGCCGGGGCCGAAGAGCTCCACGTGGAGCGCGGCATTGCCGAATACCGTGAGCCACACACATGTGGCTAGAGTCGGCACGAGCAGAATGGCAGTAACAAACTCCCGCACCGTGCGGCCACGAGAGACGCGCGCGACGAATATTCCCACGAACGGCGCCCAGGCAATCCACCAGGCCCAATAGAAAATCGTCCAACCATGCTGCCACCTGCTCTGCTGGTAAGTCTCGGTCCAAAAACTCAAACGCGGGAGGTAACGCAGATACAAACCAATGTTCTGTACCAGGGCCTCGAGTAGATAAAGTGTCGGTCCCGCAATGAGGACGAATAGCAGAAGCAGTGCAGCGAGTATCACGTTCACCTGGCTGAGACGCTTGATTCCCTTATCCAACCCCAGAACGACAGAGATGGTTGCCATCGCGGTTATGATCGCGATAAGGATTACTTGTACTGTTGCCGATTGAGGTAGGTGAAAGAGATGTGCGAACCCCGCATTCACTTGCTGTGCACCGAGCCCGAGCGAAGTCGCCAAACCAAACAGGGTAGCCAGGGAGGCGAGGATGTCGATTACGTCGCCGGAGCGGCCTTTGTATCGGTCGCCTATGAGGGGATAAAAGGCTGCCCTGACGGTTAACGGTAGGCCGCGATTGTAGTGAAAGTACGCCAACGCCAACGCCATCAAGCCATACAAGCCCCAAGCGTGGAAGCCCCAATGGAAGAATGTGATGCCCATGGCGAGTCTCGCAGACTCCACCGACTCCGGGCTTCCCCAAGGAGGGTTGGAGTAGTGGCGGATCGGTTCGGCAACACTCCAGAACATGAGTCCGATGCCCATTCCGGCGCTGAACAGCATCGAGAGCCAACCCCATCGCGTGAACCGCGGCCTCGCATCTGCCCCTCCCAGCCGTACCTTGCCGTGCCTGCTGAAGAGAAAGAACAAGATCATGCCAAGATAGACATTCACGACCAGCACGAAAAACCATCCCGCATACTCGGTGATAACACCAAGCACGACATCAAACACCGCGGTCATCCGACCCAGGTTCAGTAGCGCAAGCACCACAAAGAGGATTGCGAACCCGGCCGACGACCAGAATACCGGTGCATTGATCTTCAGTCCGAACGCACCACTCCCGCCTCTCGAATCCTCACTCATTTCAGAGGGGCCAGGTCCGCACTGGAGCTTTGTGTACGTAAGAAAAGACTAGGAAGAACACCAACAGCAAACCCAAAAAAAATCGCAAATTGAAAGGAACTGAGAGCCAATTCGAGGGTGGTTGGTTGGTCTCGTAATAGTAAGTGCACTAATAAAGCTAACTAATTGGCTCAACTACTCGGTACATCGGATTCAAACCGCAAGCGGAGAGCATCGCGCATTGCTCTCACATGCTCGGGCCCTGTCCGACAACAACCGCCAATCACTCGGGCGCCGAGTTCGTACCACTCCTTTGCTGCTTCGCTGAAATCGACCGGATCCGCAATGCCGAACCATGTCTTGGTTGTCGCGTTCCATTTCTCGCCGGAGTTTGGGTACACGACGATAGGCTTGTCCGTTGCTCGAGCCACCGAGCGGATTAGTTCAGGAACGAGCGATGGCGGAACGCAGTTCACTCCTACCGCGACAACCTGCTCCGATCTAGAAACAGCATCTACAGCATCATGCAACAGGCTGCCGTCGTAGAGATGCGCGCCGTCCCGACAACTGAAACTGAATATGGCTGGCATCGGCGCCGTCTCGCGCAACAGCCCGACCAGCGCACGCGTTTCCACGAGCGACGGCATCGTCTCACAGACAACCATGTCTGCCCCGCTCCTCGCCAGCAGAAACCAACGTTCTCTGTGAAACGAAGCCAACTCATCGCGGCCAAGGCCGTAGCGGCCGTCATACTCCGAACCATCTGCCAGATATGCACCATACGGGCCAACGCTTGCGGCCACCAAAGGCCTCAACCGGCCGATGCGATTGTCCGGATGGCTCCAGAACGAATCGCGAACCTCGACTGCCAACCGTACCGAGGTTTCGATCGTGTTGACGGCCTGCGACCTGTTCAGCCCCCGCCGTTCGAGTCCTTCAATCGTCGCCTGGTAACTAGCCGACATGATGCAATCGGCGCCGGCAGCGAGGTAGTCGTGGTGAACATCCCGAATGACGCTCGGGTCCTCCAACAGCACCTTCGCAGACCAAAGCGGGTCGTCGATGTTGCAGCCGCGTACCTCGAGTTCGGTGGCTAGGCCACCGTCCAACACCAGGAAACCCTGATGCTCGACGAACGGGCGAAGCGGGTTGTCGTAGTCTGGAATAGTCCGTGTTCCTTGTTGGCTTAGCCGCAGAGCGACGCGGACGAAAGCTGATGGTGCCCCGCCCCTACCTCCCCGGCCTCTTCGGCACCACAATTGCCTCGCCCGGATCCGGCCTTATTCCGTGCTCGTTCAGTTCATCGTACAACGCAGGGAGACGATGGACAATCATCTCGTTCAACTGCTCGATCAAACCAGGAATTTCCTCCCAAGCTCGATCTTGTTGCCATAGCTGGTCTGCCGTGGGCCTAGTGGTAGAGCCCTCGATCGCGCTCGACACCCTTGCGTTGCGACCGGCTTCACCGAGATCCTCACGAAGACTGTCGAGGTCGCTCTCGAGCTTCTCCGCGGCTTCGGCGAGTTCTTCAGGTGCTCCATCGGCTGCCTCGAGCAACTCCTGAATATCGGACACTTTGCCGCTAACCTCACCAAGCGCCCTGTTGGCTTCGCTGAGGGACTTGTTCAGTTCGTACAGGCTGAGTAACGCATCTTGCCGCGCCTGCAAGTCGGCACGCGATATCTGTACCCGCGGGTCGCCATTCACGCGCAAGTCAGTCGTACTAGTCTCGTCTCCTACCTCCAAACGGACCGTGTAAGTACCCGGCATCACCTTGGGTGCGCGCGGCGCACCGCGGAATCCACCTTGAGCCTGCGGCTCGCCGTCGAGCATTCCCATTCGAAGGTCCCATACCACCTCGTTCACACCGGCCTTACCCGGTCCTTCGAGTTCCCTCACGGCATCACCTGCAATGTCAACAATGGTGAGTTTGACCGTGGGCTCGTTTTCATCGTTGGCGCCGCCCCGCCGTGCGCCTCTACGCGTCTCATCTGCATCCTCCCCACCTGACTCACCGGTCGCATCTTCCGCCAAGTAGTATCTGATCAACGCCCCAAACGGCGGGTTCTCAGCGGCATACTCCACGCCCGGAAACGGCCAGTTGCCGCGAACGTGGTGGTTGGTTGCATCCCTCACCGAAAAAACATGCGCGGCCGCAACGTCGTGGACGTTCCCCAACTCCTCTAGCGGAGTTACGTCAGCGAGAATCCATGCCGATCGGCCATGAGTGCCGACAACCAGATCGTTGTCTCTGGGATGCACGATTATGTCATCGACAGGCACCGTCGGCAGGTTGTTCTTGAGACGCACCCAATTCTCTCCACGGTCGATCGAGAAATAGACGCCGATCTCGTTGCCGACAAACAGCAGATTGGGGTTGCGCTGATGCTCGAGCACCACGTTCACAGACCAGCCATGAGGCAGCCCGTTCACGATCGGTTCCCACCGCTGGCCATAGTCTTCACTCACAAACACGTACGGTGCGTAGTCGTCATTGCGGTGACCGTCGAACGACGCGTAGACTCTGCCTTCAACGTGGCGAGAGGCAACCACTCGGCTAACGTAGGTGCGCTCCGGCAGACCTCTGATGTTCGGCGTGAGGTCCGTCCAAGTTGTACCACCGTCACGTGTCTGCTGCAGGTTTCCGTCGTCGGTGCCCACATAGAGTAAGCCGGCATTGAGCGGCGATTCGCCGATGGTCGTGATGTTCCCATACGTCGAGATCCCGTCGTTTGGCGACAGCATCTCCGCCGAGCCGAGCACCCCCATGATCTCGAGTTCCTTGCGATCGACTTGCTTGGTGAGATCGGGACTGATCTCCTGCCAGGTCACACCTCGATCGGGGGTCTTCAGTAGGACGTTCGCACCAGTGTATACCGTGGCGGGATCGTGCTCGGAAATCACGATGGGCGTGCACCAGTTGAACCGGAAATCGCGCTCCTCTGTGTCTTCCTGGCCCGGGAGCGGTCTGGCAACCGGCCTCATCCGCATGTATTCCCCGGTCGTGACGTCAATACGAGACATATTGCCGCCCTGCGACTCGGAATAGACGATCATCGGGTTGGTCGGGTCGATCACGTTGAAGAATCCGTCGCCTCCCGACACGTCGTACCAGTCGTTGTTGCGGATGCCGTATATCGAGAGCGTATTACTGGGTGCGCACCACGAGCTATTGTCCTGTAAACCACCACACACGTAGTACGGGTCACGCATGTCGACGTTCACCTGGTAGAACTGCCCGATCGCCAGGTTGTCGTATTCACGCCAGGTCTTCGAGCCGTCAAACGAACCGGATATTCCCCCGTCGCTCCCCAACAAGAGGTGATCCGGATCGTCGGGATCAATCCACATAGCGTGGTGGTCCACATGGATCTGGGTTGCACCGTCGTTTCTGAATGTCTTGCCGGCATCGTCAGACACGGCGAGCTGAGTGCCCAGCACGTAAATCCTGTCCGGATTGCTAGGATCGATTCGGATTTGGCTGTAATACATGGGACGCGGATTCGTATCGCTCATCTTTTCCCAGGTATCGCCTCGATCGGTCGAGCGGAACACACCGCTTTTAACAGGCCCCCGCGGCGCGCCGTAGCTGTAGCCTCTAGTGGGATCGCGCTTGTCTGCCTCGATCACGGCGTAAACGAGGTTGCCGTTTTTGCGGTAGATGTCGAGACCGATCCTGCCCTTGTCGCCCTCCGGCAAACCGTTCGTGAGTTCCGTCCACGTGTCGCCGCCGTCGAACGTACGGTAGATGCCACTTCCAGGTCCGCCACCGTTGAATCCGAAGCCGGTGCGCTGGCGCTGGTACATGGCGGCAAAGAGTGTGTTGGGATCGCCCGGGTCCATCGCGATATCGATTGCGCCGGTGTGAACGTCTATGTAGAGCACCTTCTCCCAGGTGTTCCCACCGTCCATCGTGCGATACACGCCGCGTTCCTCATTTGGTCCCCAGAGGTGCCCAACCGCCGCGACATACGCCACGTCGGGGTTGCGAGGGTGCACGACTATGCGGCCGATATGTCGAGTCTCTTCTAGGCCCAGGAAACTCCACGTACGCCCCGCGTCGGTCGATCTGAACACTCCCGCACCCCACGGGGAGCTCTGACGGTTTTGCGGCTCGCCGGTGCCAACCCAGATGACGTTTGGATTGGAGGGCGCGAGTGTAACGTCGCCAATAGACGCCGTCGGCTGATCGTCGAAGATCGGTGTCCAGCTGTCGCCGTGGTTCTCCGTCTTCCACAGGCCGCCACTCGCTGTGCCCACGTAGAAGATTTGCGGTTTCGACTCGACCACCGCCAGGTCCGCGATTCGACCACCCATCACCGCGGGGCCGATCTCGCGGTACTGGAGTCGGGAGACGACTGACGCGAGGTCGGTTTGGGCGTGGGCTGGAGCCGCAACCATCAAAGCCAGCGTCGCCAAATACGTCGCCGAGTGTTTCATGGGGAAGGATCCGGTTCGAGAGTCCATTCTCGGTTACCTCGAGTTCTGGTGTAGTTCAGGCTGAATGTCCGCCACTCTCCCGTGCCAGCCGGCTCACCGGGAGCGAGAGACCTGGTGAGGGTCAGTTGGGGTAGCAATCCAGACAGCCGTATTCTATTTGCCTGACGCGGACGAGCAAGGAGAGGGAGCAGGCACCTTTCAGAACAGACCTTTCCACACAATCGTGTGGAAAAGGGACAGTTGTGTTACAAAAAAAGCTGCATCCGGGGCAATTAGCGAGCTTCCTGCCGAACAAACGAGTCGAAGCAGACCTGTCTATCACATCACCCAAGAATGTAAGTCGTTGACTCAGAATGTCTTACACCCAGGCCGTAAACTCACTGTTCTAAAGCAACTGCGACCACTTATGCACGCATTGGCCGCAGAACCCTGTGGACAACCACGCCCTCAACGATCCACTCCGACATCGCCTTCAGTGACCTGAATTCGTTCGTTTCAGCTCAGAAGAGCTTCTCGAGATCCACGTTTGAGTCGGTGTCCTTCATGTAACCCAGAACCGTGTTCATGGCGTCCACTGCCGTGATCTCACTCAAACCTCTGCGCAGTGCCGATGAGACGCGCAACGCGCCTTCCGAAAGCAGCAACTCCTCGCGCCTGGTGCTGCTCACCGTCAGATCAAAGGCGGGATATATGCGGCGGTCGGCTAGCTCGCGACTCAAGACCAGTTCGCTGTTACCGGTCCCCTTGAACTCCTCGAAGATCACCTGGTCCATTCGGGAACCGGTGTCGATCAGGGCAGTGCCGATGATTGTCAGCGAGCCGCCTCCCTGGTTCGGATCGATCTTCCTTGCTGAGCCGAGGAACTTCTTCGGCTTGTCGAGCGATGTTGCATCCAACCCGCCGGTAAGTGTTCGCCCACTCCCCTCTTCGACCGTGTTGTAAGTCCGAGCAAGTCGTGTTATCGAGTCGAGGATGATCACGACGTCCTGACCCTGCTCTACCTTGCGGCGTGCCCGCTCCAGCGTCATCTCCACAACAGCCACGTGCCGGTCTGGCGGATAATCG
>CAYTDU010000170.1:0-9300 GCA_964436395.1 uncultured Gemmatimonadaceae bacterium
AACTGCCCTATTCTACGCTGCCGCATGACGCGGTAAGGGCCAAACGCCAGTGGGGGGAGGCAACTGCCTCCCCCCTTTTTCTTTGCCTCGGATGTAGGCGGAGTTCCGCAGCTTTGATATGATCGTTCCACCCCTCGCCGCCCCAGACTATTCAATCCGCACTTGTCCGCGTCGTTCCGCGGCAGAAACGCCCGCTTCCACTCCTCCCACTCTTCCCCCCCCCCATGTTACCATTACATCCGCAGTGGGTTGTCTCTGACAACACTCCCTGCAACAGTAAACCGCTGAATGGAGACAACACGTGAAGAAACTGATGTCCGGCAATGACGCAATTGCGCATGGAGCCTGGGAGGCAGGCGTCAAATTCGCAGCCGGCTACCCTGGTACTCCAAGCACCGAAGTGCTGGAGAACCTCGCCAAGTACGAAGAGGTCGATGCGCATTGGTCCACCAACGAAAAGGTCGCATTCGAAGAGTGCATGGGGGCAGCTCTGGGAGGGGTTAGAACGATGGTTACCATGAAGCATGTGGGTCTGAATGTGGCTGCTGACCCCTTCATGGTATTCCCATACTCCGGAACCAATGCCGGTTTTGTAGTGCTCGTGGCTGACGACCCGGGCATGTATTCCTCGCAGAACGAACAAGACAGCCGTTACTTCGCGAAGATGGGCAAGGTCCCGATGCTGGAGCCGAGCGATGCCGCGGAAGCGCTGACCCTGACAAGACGCGCATTCGAGCTGAGCGAGGAATTCCTAACTCCCGTGATGTTGAGAACCACTACCCGGCTGGCACACACGCGCGGTATTGTGGAACCGGGAGATCGGCAGGAAGTGGAACAGAAGGCGTTTTCACGTAAGGTTTCGCAGTTTGCGATTCCAGTGTACGCGCGCTTTCGGCGTCCAGAGTTGGAGGCCAAGCTAGACAAGCTGCGAGAGTTTGCGGAGGGTTTCGAAGGAAACGTCGTGGAAGAGGGCGGCTCCGAGATCGGCGTCGTAAGCCACGGAATCCCCTATCAGTACGTAAAGGAGGTCTTGCCCGACGCTAACGTTTTCAAGCTCGGTATGCTCTACCCGCTCCCCGAGAAGCGGCTCAAAGAGTTTTGCGCGCGCTTTGAGAAGGTGTACGTGGTAGAGGAGAGCGAGGGCTTCGTCGAGCAGGAGATGGCAAGCTTTGGTATCACGAACCTGATCGGGAAGGAAAAATTCACCAACATTGGTGAGTTGAGTGCAGACCTCGTCGCTGCGGGACTTCTCGATCTGCCAATACCGTCGGACTTTGGCAACGAGGCGACGATACTTCCGCGTCCACCGGTTCTTTGCACTGGTTGCTCCCATCGCGGCGCCTTTACCGCCTTGAAGGAGCTCGGCGTCCTTGCGACCGGCGACATCGGCTGCTACACGCTTGGCTCGCTGCCGCCGTTCGACGCGCTGAACACTGTGTTTTGCATGGGAGCCAGCATCGGTAACGCAACCGGTTTCAACAAGGCTGGCGAGAAGGAGGTGGTTGCCGTCATCGGCGACTCCACTTTCATGCACAGCGGACTGCCGAGTTTGGTGAGCGCCGTATACAATGGCGTTCCCACAACGATGCTGCTATTGGACAACGGCACCACCGGCATGACCGGGCACCAAGAACATCCTGGAACGGGAAGGACGCTGAAGGGTGGGCCCGCACCTGCCGTCAACTACGAGAAACTGCTGCATGCGATAGGCGTGGAGCAGGTCGAGGTCGTGGATCCTTGGGATCTCGAAGCAACGAAGAACGCAATCCGAGCCGGGCTCGACTATGACGGGACGGCGGTGATCATAACGCGCCGCAGCTGCATGTTGCTCCCAGAACAGAAGCTCAAAGAGTGGGTCCCCTTCAGGGTTGAGCAAGACGAGTGCATTCAGTGTGAGGAATGTATGGCAGTTGGTTGTCCTGCCCTGGTGTGGGAAGACGGCTATCCTCGAGTTCGGGAGTGGGAGTGCACCGGCTGTTCATTGTGCGCACAGCTGTGCCCTGTGGAGGCAATTCATCGGGTCGAGGAGGAGGATTGAGCCATGGTAGTCACTAACGTCCTAATCGCAGGCGTAGGCGGACAGGGTGCAATCCTATCCAGCGAGTTGTTGGCGCTGGCGGCCATTCAGGCCGGCCACGACGTCAAACAAGGCGAGTTTCACGGAGTTGCACAGCGAGGAGGAGCAGTATTCAGCCACGTGAGGTTTGGCGACAGAGTTCACTCGCCAATGGCTCGCCGTGAATCTGTTGATTTCATGCTCGCTCTCGAGAAGCTCGAAGCTCTCCGTTACGCTCACTTCGTCAAACCCGGCGGCACTATCATCGTGAACGATCACAAGGTAGAGCCCGTTCGAACGGCCGATCATCGTGATTACCCCGATGACTCAATCGACTTCCTGAAGTCGAAGGGCTTCAATGTGATTACGATAGAGGCCACTCAGAAAGCCATCGAACTTGGCAATCACCGCGCCGCCAATGTCGTCCTGCTGGGTGCGCTGGCCGAACTGCTCGACATTCCGGAGGGAGTGTGGAACGAGACGCTCGCGACACGCATTCCCGAGAAGTTCCAGGAGCTCAACCAGGAGGCGTTTTCAACCGGCAGAGGACTTGTCGGATCCTCTGGTTGAATACCACAGTTGATGAGCAACTTTAGTCTACTGATTCCCATGGCCGTGGCCATGGGAATCTTTATCTCTGGATGCACCGCTCCGAAAAGCGTGGACAAGACCGAGCTGGCCGAGCAGGTCAAACAAGAGTTCCTTCACGCCTGGAACGGCTACCGAGAACACGCGTGGGGTCACGACGCACTTCTCCCGCTTTCCCTCGGATACCGCAACTGGCATGAAGAGTCTCTGTTGATGACGCCGCTCGACGCGTTGGACACCATGTTGCTGATGGGGCTCGACGAAGAAGCAGCTGATGCAAAGGCGTTGATACTGGAGAGACTCTCTTTCAACCACGATTTCTCTGTCCAGGTTTTTGAGATCGTGATCCGGACATTGGGCGGCTTGATCAGTGCATATCAGATGGACGGCGATCCGCGATTCCTCGACCTGGCGGTAGACCTGGCTGATCGCCTCCTGCCTGCATACGAGTCACAAACCGGAATGCCCTACGTCAGAGTAAACTTGAGGACCGGAGCCAGAGAATGGCAGGTGAACAACCCGGCCGAGATAGGCACTCAGATGCTCGAGTTTGGTACGCTGAGCAGGATGACCGGGAATCCAGTGTACTACGATACCGCCAAGCGCGCAGTTGTTGCGCTATTCGAACGCCGGTCCGACATCGACTTGGTCGGAACAACGATCGACGTCGAGACGGGTGAGTGGCAGGACACCGACAGTCACATCACCGGACGCATCGATTCCTACTATGAGTACTTGCTCAAGGCATGGTTACTGTTCGACGATGACGATTTCCGGGAGATGTGGGAAACGAGCATCGCAGCAGTGAACCAGCACCTGGCTGACAGCGTGGATACAGGCTTCTGGTACGGCCACGCCGACATGCATGTGGGTGAGCGTACAGAAACGCACTTTGGTGCGTTGGACGCGTTCATGCCCGCAGTACTAGCACTAGCTGGTGACCTCGAGCGGGCAGAGCACCTGATGCAGTCGTGTTTCAAGATGTGGACACCGTTTGGGATTGAACCAGAGCGAATCGACTACGCGACGATGCAACCGGTTCACAAGCGGTATCCACTACGGCCGGAGGTTTTCGAATCTGCATACTATCTGCACCAAATCACCGGCGATGCAGAATACGTCGAGATGGGCAACACGATGTTCAAAAGCCTAGTCGAGCATGCCCGGACCGAGACCGCGTACGCGGCGTTGGCGGACGTGACCACCAAGGAAAAGGCGGACGATATGGAAAGCTTCTTATTGGCGGAGACGCTGAAGTATGCGTACCTGCTATTCGCCCCAGAGGAGACGCTCGACTTTGATGCGGTGATTTTCAATACAGAGGCGCATCCGATTCTCAGGAGTGGCATGAAGGTTCTGCATTAAGGCGAGAGAACATCCAACGTCCAACATCCAACACTCAACATCCAACGGCTGGCGTTTGAATGCTTCCACGTTGGATGTTCGGCTTCCGTTGTTGCAGCGTCCGATCGAGTCATTTGGACGGTCGTGTTTCAGCGGAAGGTCAAGGAAAAAGGCGAACCGTCTCCCAACCGTCGCCGCTTCGCTCATACCTAATCCGATCATGCAGTCGGTTGATTCGCCCCTGCCAAAACTCAATGCTGCGTGGCTTGAGCCTGTAACCACCCCAAAATGGCGGCAGCGGCACATCACCGGTCGGGTATTTCTTCTCATATTCGCGGAAGCGCCGCTTCAGTTCCGCCGGATTGCCTAGCGGCGAACTCTGAGCCGATGCCCATGCGCCGAGCTGGCTTCCGCGGGGACGCGAGTGGAAGTATGCGGTGGATTCCTCGGCGGTGAGCTTCTCTACTTCGCCCTCTATACGGATCTGGCGTTCCAAGACCGACCAATGACAGATCATTGCAGCACGCGGATTTTCCGTGAGCTCGCCCGCCTTCCTACTCTCATAGTTCGTGTAGAACATGAAACCACGTTCGTCGAACCCTTTGAGTAACATCATGCGTGCGGACGGCACGCCATCCTTTGTACAGGTGGCCAAGGTGATGGCGTCGTGGAGGAACACTCCTGATCGCTCTGCATCCTCAAACCATTGGCCGAACAGATCGAACGGGTCTTTACCAGCGGTGTCCTCGGACAACCCCTTCGCCATTCCACCACCCATGGTGAGGACGGTACGAATTCTCGATATGATTGACATTGTAGTGGGACGAAAGGTAAATGGGCTCCGACGGAGGGGGAATCTCCGTGTTAGAACATCCAACATCGAATGACCAACATCCCACATCGAACGGACGCTGACCGAACCCACCGTTGAACGTTCGATGTTCCTTGGAAGCTCAATGTTCACTCTCAGTATTGCAGACGCCTGCCCTGAATGTCACTTTACGCCTTCAACTCGCACCGCGAACACCCACGAGGACAACCACAAATGAAGTACACGACCGAATCAGCGGGACGGCCATTCGCGGCGTTGGCATTGGTACTGTTGCTAGCGTCGGCGTGCACGGCGCAAGCGGACGTTACCCAATACGTACGCTTCTCTCACGGTGGCGTGATCTCCTACGGAATTCTCCAAGGTGAAACGATAAACGTGCTCGAGGGAGACCTATTCGACTCACCCACGGAGACTGGCGAGGCCGTGCCCCTTGCTGACGTTCAGCTCCTGGCGCCCTGTGACCCGTCGAAGGTGATCGCGGTAGGGCTCAATTATCAAAGCCATCTCGGCGACCGAGAACCAGCCGAATACCCAGGGCTTTTTGCGAAATACCCGACATCGATCGTAGCTCACGAGGACGACATCATCATGACCGAGGACGCCAACAACCTCCACTACGAGGCTGAACTGGTTGTCGTGATCGGCAAACGCGCTTCCAATGTACCGGTAGGAGAAGCCGCGGAATACGTCTTCGGCGTGACAGCCGGCAACGACATCAGCGAGCGCGACTGGCAGCAGGCCGATCTGCAGTGGTTCCGTGCCAAAGCGTCCGACACCTTCGGGCCGATTGGTCCCGCGATTGTCACAGGCCTCGACTACAACGATCTGCTCGTGCAATCACGCGTCAATGGCGAAGTGCTCCAGACCGGGCGGAGTAGCGATCTGATCTTCGACATCGAGACGATCGTCAGTTACGTGAGCAGGTACGTCACGCTTCTGCCGGGCGACGTCATTTTCACCGGAACTCCTGGCACCACGATGGCAATGCAGCCTGGCGACGTGGTTGAGATCGAAGTCGAGGGAGTTGGGGTGTTGCGGAATACGGTTGTGCGTCGGTAGACGAACCAAGCCTTCTTGAACGTTCAATGTCCAACACGGAATTTCCAATATCCAAGTGACTCCACTTCATCATTGGACATTCCTTGTTGAATATTGAGACTTCTCTCTCATTATTGCAGAGCATTACGATCACTTTGAGGAGACCCGTCCATGTCCAGGACCCTCACAACCTCACTATTGGCCTTACTGCTATCAGCCGTATCTGCATCCACCCAATCCCGCACCCAGCTCGCCGGTTCCTTCTTCGACCAATTCGAATACCGTCACATAGGGCCGGTCGGGAACCGCGTGAGCGCTGTGGTAGGCGTGCCAGGCGACCCGAACATCTACTACTTCGGCGCGGCGTCAGGTGGAGTGTTCAAGAGCGTGGACGGCGGGCATCAGTGGGAACCGATATTTGATGACCAGGACGCCCAGTCTGTCGGCGCGATTGCTATCGCACCCTCCAATCCCAACATCGTCTGGGTCGGTACAGGGGAATCGAAGGTGCGCAGCAACATCTCCATAGGAAACGGCATCTACAAATCGACCGATGCCGGCAGAACTTGGATTCACACGGGCCTCGAAAAAACGGGGCGCATCTCGCGCGTCATTGTACACCCATCAAATCCCGACATCGTTTACGTTGGCGCTTTGGGTCACCTGTACGGTCCACAGCAAGAGCGCGGAGTATACAGAACGACCGACGGCGGGGTGACCTGG
This sequence comes from uncultured Gemmatimonadaceae bacterium, assembly GCA_964436395.1. Taxonomy (GTDB): domain Bacteria; phylum Gemmatimonadota; class Gemmatimonadetes; order Gemmatimonadales; family GWC2-71-9; genus JBDGYW01. The sequence continues at coordinate 6,582 of CAYTDU010000170.1, forward strand.
GAACGCGTCCTGTTCGTCGATGAAAACTCTGGCGTTTCGGACATGGTGATGGACCCGAACAATCCGGAGATTTTGTTCGCCGGCATGTGGCAGATGATCATCTGGACTTGGGGCAGACAGAGCGGAGGTTCCGGTAGCGGGCTGCACGTTTCGCACGACGGGGGAGATACCTGGGAGCATCTAACCGGCAACGGGCTGCCTACACCGCCACTTGGGAAAATTGCGCTGGCTATGTCGGCGGACAACTCGGATCGTGTTTATGCGCTCATTGAGACAAACTCAAACCGCGACTTCGCACCACTAGACGACCATCAGGGTGTTCTGTGGCGTTCCGACGACGGTGGCTTCCACTGGCGAATGGTGAACGCGGATCACACAATAGTCCAACGTCCGCACTACTACTCGAGAATGGCCGTGGCCCCGGATGACCACAACGAGGCCCACTTCCTGGCTGTATCGCACACGAGATCGTACGATGGAGGCCTCTCGATAGAGTACGCCGGCGCAGGCGGCGACAATCACGATATGTGGATCGACCCGATGCTGCCTGACAGGATGATCGTGGGGCACGACGGAGGACTGAGCATCTCGACGAATCGCGGTGAGAGCTGGTGGCGCCCTCGACTCCCAATCGCACAGATGTACCACGTATACACCGACAATCAGATACCCTACTACGTGTTCGGCAACCGGCAGGACGGGATGTCGCACCGCGGTCCCAGCAATAGCCTCACCGGCGGGGATATCCCAATCGGTGCCTGGCACTCGGTTGGTGGGTGTGAGTCGGGGTTTGCAATACCAGATCCCGTAGACAACAACATCGTCTGGTCGGGATGTTATGAGGGTATTTTGGAGAGGTACGATGTTCGAACTGGCCACTCTCGCAATGTCAGTGTCTGGCCGGACAACCCGGAAGGTTGGCCAGCCGGGGAGCTGCGCTACAGGTTCCAGTGGACGTTTCCGATCGCGATCTCACCGCACGATCACAGCCGCGTCTACGCCGGTAGCCAGCACGTACACCAGACGACCGATGGCGGTCACAGCTGGACGGTCGTCAGCCCCGACCTCACCACTAACGACAAGACCAAGCAACAGAAGACCGGAGGCCTAACACCCGACGACGCCAGCCCTACTTACGCGGCGGTATTGTTCGCCATCGCAGAATCGCCGGTCGAGGAAGGGTTGATTTGGGCGGGGTCCAACGACGGACTCCTTCACGTGACGCGTGACGGTGGCGCCAACTGGACCGATGTTACGGGCAACATTCCTGACCTTCCTCCATGGGGAACGGTGAGCAACATCGAACCGTCGCGGTATGACGCGGGTACCGCATACATCTCTGTAGACTTTCACCAAGTCAACAACACAAGTCCATACGTTTACAAGACCGCCGACTATGGGCAGAGTTGGCAATTGATCACTGGTGGAATCCCTCAGAGCGTGTTCAGCTACGTGCACGTCGTGCGGGAAGACCCGGTGCGGCCCGGCTTGCTGTATCTGGGCACTGAGAACTCCCTCTATGTGTCCTTCAATGACGGCACAGACTGGATTCCATTCCAAACAAACCTTCCCCACGCTCCGGTGCATTGGCTGACGATTCAGGAGCACTTCAACGACCTGGTGGTGGCAACCTACGGCCGTGGTTTCTGGATTCTCGACGACATCACTCCGTTGCAGCAGCTCGACGATGCGGTGTTAAGCTCCAATGTTCATCTCTTCTCTCCCAGGCCGGCTTACCGATTCCGGTACAGGAGTACCCCGGTCAGCCAGCCAGGCGACCCCGGGGCTGGCCAGAACCCACGTAACGCAGCTTCAATTCATTATTACATGAACGGCGAGGCGGAAGGCACAGTGAACGTCGCCATTCTCGACCAAAGCGGAGAGGTGATCAGGACCATCGGCGGCGGCTCAGCTTCGCCGGGAATCAACCGCGTCTATTGGGACTTCCGTTTGACACCATCACAGACACCGCGTATGCGGACGCCGGTGCTGGAACACTCGCATGTGCCGATCGGTGATGATGGGTGGAGGCCTGCCGGTGAATCTGGTCGAGTGAGTCCGCTGGCGCCTCCAGGTGAATACACCGTTCGGCTCACCGTTGGTGAACAGGAGTTGACCAAACCATTGGTGGTGCTCAAAGATCCCAACTCAGCAGGCACCGAGGCCGACATCAGAGGACAGTATGCCGTCATCCTGGAGTTGCGGGATAACGCAAACGCTGTCGTGGACCTGATCAACGAGGCGGAGTTGGTGCGCGATCAGTTACTACGGATCATCGAGCTGGTGCACGGCATGGACGGCACCGGCGATATCGTTGCCGCGGCGAGGGAACTGGATCAGAAGATCATCGACCTCGAGATGAACCTGACTGACCTTCGGATGTCGGGTGGATCAGCAGGCCAAGACCGGTTGCGCTGGCCTCGACAACTCTACGCTAAGATCACGAGCCTGGCAGGGTATATCGGTGGCTCGGACTTTCCGCCAACTATGCAGCAGCTGGAAGTCCACGAGCGACTCAAAGGCCTGCTGCAGGAATACCAATCCCGGATGCAGGCGATCAGGGAACAGGACGTTGCGGAGTTCAACCGGATGCTATCTGAGCGAGGGCTGGCTGGCGTAATCGTGAGCGGAAACAACTAGAAAGGGAGAGTTGAATATCCAATGTCCAACAAGGAGTTCACTCTAAAAAGTAGCTATCGGTGATTTTCTAGGAGAGTGG
>CAYTDU010000171.1:0-9276 GCA_964436395.1 uncultured Gemmatimonadaceae bacterium
ACAAGCACTGTAAAGAGGAGTCCAACCAGCGTGACACGCGCACCCTGGAGAACCACCATTCGCCGAACTCGCTCCCCTTCCGCCCCCAGTGCAATGCGCACCGCGATCTCTCGAGACCGATTAGATACCACGTACGAGAGGACGCCGTAGAGCCCAACTGCACCGAGGATCAGCGCCAGCCCGGCGGCGATAGCCAGCAAAAGCATCGTGAACGAGAGTTGGGCCATTGATCGTTCCGCTAGGCCCTCCATGGTGAAGATCCGGTACATCGGAGACTCGGGCACGACCTCGCGCATGAGGTTTCTGATGTCCGGTGCGAGGGCGTCCGCTCGCGGCGACTTCACGACGTACGCCGGTGACCCGACCACCCACTGGCGAAGTGGGCCCACCATCGGCAGGTAAATCATCGGATCGGCCGCCTCCTGCCGGAAATCTTCCACGAGTATGTCCTCCACTACTCCGACGACGGTCTGCCAATGAGTGGTGTCGGACGTTATCGCGAGCCGCTGCCCGATGGGGTCCTCGCCGGGCCAGAGCTGCCGGGCGGCCGCCGGACTGACGATAGCATTGCCCAGCCCGTCTATGTGATCGCTTGGCTCAAACAGACGGCCACTGAGGAGGGAGATCCCCATCGTCCCGAAGTAATCGCCACCCACGAACGTGAAGCGCATCGGTGGCGGCGTCTCGCCGCTGGCCGCTGTGCGCTCTGTGAGGAACCGGTTGGTCGCCGCACCTTCGTCCAAAGGGAGCCAATTCGTAAGGCCCACCGACTCCACACCGGGCAGGCCGGCAACCCGTTGCATGAACCCCTCGTGGAATCGCGCATACGACGGGCCGTCATGTACCTCTTCGCGTTGGGGTGAGACCTGAAACGTGAAGACATTGTCCGTATCGAACCCCGGATCGACGTGACTCAACGTCCAGAAGCTGCGAAACAGTAAACCTGAGCCCACGAGGAGCACGAGCGCGGAAGCGGTTTGCAGCGACACCAGTGCGTTGCGGCTCAAGTGACTGCTCGCTCCTCCTGTTCGAGCGGTTTGTTTCAAGGCATCAAAAAGCCGCGACCCCGAAACCCGGATCGAGGGCAAGAGCCCGAACGCGCACGCGGCAAGGATCGATACACCGGCGGTGAAAAGCAACGTCGCAACGTTGAGGTGGGCCGCGTTGAGATTGGGAATACCCTCCGGCGCAGCCCGCACCAACAACGGAATGCTCGCCAACGCGAGCAGTGCGCCGGCCAGACCGCCGAAACCGGCGAGCAGTAGCGCCTCGGCCATCTGGGTGCGGATGAGGACCGCGCGGCCGCCGCCCAGCGCCTGGCGCACCGCGAGGTCCCGCTGCCGCGTCTCTGCCCGCACGAAAAACAGGTTCGCCACATTCGCACAAGCGACGAGGAGGACTATCGCGACCGTGCCCAGCAAGAGCCAAAGCGGCGTCGCAACGTCTCCAACCAATTGCTCCTCGAGCGACCGCACGACAGGACGATGTTGCTCGATGATGCGCGCGTATTGGGCCGAGCCACCGAACCGCTCGGGCAGGCGCCGGGCGAGGACGGCGAGCTGCTCTGCCAGGTCCGCGTGATCGACTCCCGGCCTCGTCCGACCGACCAGGCCCAACCCGAAGTGCCCCGGCTCGAGGTTCTCCTGGTCTGTAACCAGGTCGTGGACCCAGACGGCCATCCGATCGTCGAAGAAACGGAACTTGGGGCCCATCACCCCTATTACCGTGCGCTGGGCGCGCGAGACTTCGAGCGAGCGACCGATAACCGATGGATCGCCGCGGAACCAGCTTATCCAGAGGTCGTGGCTGATCACCACCACCGTACCCTCGGCATCTTCGAGTGTGGGCAGGCGCCCGAGCACCGGCGTTACCCCGAGCGCGGAAAAGAAGGAGGGATTCACGGCCTGTATGAACAGCCGATCGGTCCGCTCCTCCGTGCGCACGGTGGTCTGCGCCGATTGGAAGAAACCGAGGTCCTCGAGCAGGTCCGCATTCTCGTCGTATTGCACGAAGAACTCCGCACCGACGCCGAACTCCGCCGGCATGTCGGTACCGGGGGCGGTCGCCCGGATCGAGACGAGGCGATCGGCATTGGGAAACGGGAGCGGGTCGATCAGCACGGCATCGACCACGCTGAAGATCGCGGCGTTCGATCCGATGGCGAGAGCCAGCGTTACCACGGTCACTATCGTGAAGGCCGGTGCTCGTCTGAGTGCGCGAGCAGCATGCATGAAGTCTCTCAGCCAAGTCGCCAGCGAATGGTGCATAGCCCAACTCCTGCCAATGTGGTGTATGTCCGAGCCGCGGCCGCGGTTCGAACGTCGCCGACCTTCGCGACGAACTCGTTGACGGAATAGCACGAACGCCATCTCGAGGACTTCGAACGCAGTCAACGCACAGGCGACTAGTCGTCGGCGATAACGGACTCGCCGACCGTGCATCTCAATCAGATCGCCGAGTACATCATCGGCCCGATTGGGAGGTGCAAGGTGTCGCAGTAGTACGGACACCAGTTTGAAAGCAGTCAACCCGACTCGCCGATCGCGTTTTCGAGTTCGGCGGTCATTGCCCATATCGCAGCCGTCGTAGATCGCAGTGCACCCACGCCATCAGGTTCGAGTGCAACGAGCCTTCGCGGTTTCCCACCCCGCTCCGGGCGCGAATTGCCGAGGCGGGTCGAGACGAATCCCTTTTCTTCGAGACGTTGTAGCGTTGTGTAGACATTCGCCCGTCGTACCGAACGACCAGTCCTCTGGTGAATGACGTCCGCAATCGAAACGGTGTACGCTTCCTCCGGGCCAAGTCGGAGCGCTGCCAACAGCACGAGAAGCTCAAACTCGGCAAGCGATTCGGGCGGCATCGAATCTCCTATTAAAGTCTCAATGTGACTATATAAACGGGAGAGCCGGTCAGTCAAGGCCGTGGGCTTGATCATCGGCTTGCCGGGTCATAACGTCGTCGTGACAAGGGGCGTGAGAAGTGCTGAATCGAGCCTTCGATTGACTGAAATTCGAGCTTCCTGCCAGTGCCGGCAGAGACCCTCATCTACACCGACGCCGAGTGGGGTAAACTAAAGAAGTCGCGGAGCCGATTCGCGCGCATGTTGGAGCAGGAGACCGTCTGGCTGTAAGCGCAACAGTCACCGCCCGCAATTCGGCGACGTCACCCGGGGTCGTGTGACATTCTGCCAAAAAAACGGGTGCCTTCAAACGCGAAACGACCTGCTGCAAAATCGATTCGGGTCATCGCAAAATCGATTTGACCTATCGCAAACACACTCGCACAATCCCGAACTCGTCGCGGCCGATCTGAAACTCGATGGAACCGGTCTCAAAATCGATGCTGCCCATAGCAATACAGCTGAGCCTTCCGAAGTACGAAGTCACCGATCGCAAATTCGTCCGCAGCGATTTGAAATTGTGGGGTGGTCGCGGAGAACTGAGATCACCCGTTTCAAATGTGAAACGGGTCGCCGCCGCGGAGATCAGCCGGCGTCGAACCTCTCGGCGTCGCAGCTGGGCGGAAGTATTGCGACTGGAGAAAGCAAGGCCGAGTCAACGCGCTCCGAGACCTGAAGCTCATTGACGTACATCAGCATCTTCCTCGGCCGGCGTCAACGGTACCGTTCCTCCGACTCGAACGCCGCCGGCTTGGCCAGTGACGTTCAGTTTCCTTTTCGCTTGAACCGGATTCCGTCTATGCCCTCGAAATCTGAGTTTTGGGTCCAAAGCTCCGCTTCGTAAATCCGCGCCGTGGCGAGGATCACGCTGTCTGCATGCGGAAGGCGGTATTCTACCCCGATTTCTCCAGCGTAGAGCGCCAGCCGTTCGTCGAGATCCTGTACCGTTCCCTGTTTCATGCCGGCCACCGCCCTCAGTGCTGCGTCTCGACCTTGATGGCGGCGGATGTGCTTGTAGACCTCCAACAACACCATCGTCGGCACAACTAGATCGTCAGTGGCGAGGATCGGCTGCTCGAAGAACTTCGCGTTTTTTCCGCCGGTGAAGTACTCGATCCAGGCGGAAGAATCTACAACGTTCATAGCCGGTCCGGTTCCCTCTCGAAATCCGGGACCAATCCTTTGAGAAACCCCTTCAGTTCTTCGAGAGGAACTATTGGAACTAGTTCGATGCGATCCCCTAGCGCGAAGGCCTGCACCTTCTGGCCCGGGCGAATCTTCAACTTTTCCCGGACCTCCTTTGGAATGACGACCTGCCATTTGGAGGAGATTGTGACTTCAGACACAAGACGACTCCAGACACGATTAATAAATCGTAAGACGATATGTTCAACGATATCCCAGGCGCTTTGTGCAGTCAATGTTCAGTGCCGAGGGAGGAGCGAGGAGCAGTGAGGCCGAGGCCACCGCCGACCCTCCTGTCACTCCGACTTGATCGCCGTCGCCGGCTCGATCGCGAGGGCCCGCCGGATCGGCACCAGGCACGCCGCAACACCTGCCCCGAGAAGCACGGTGGAAACGATCACCAGCGAGCGGGGGCCGTCGTCCGCCACACCGTCCCACAGCACGGGCACCGCAATCACGCCCCCCAGAGCCACGCCGGCCAATAGCTGGAGAACGGCCCTCCCGAATACGATGCTCACGATTCGTGCGCGGGGGGCTCCCACCGCCGTCCGGATCGCAATCTCCCTCGTCCGGCGCGACACGGTAAAGGACATGAGGGCGTAGATCCCGGCCACGGAAAGCATCAGCACGATTGCTGCCACGCCCATGAAGATCCACGCACCCAGGCGCTCACCCTTGTGGACGGGGCCCCAAGCGTCGGCCGCGGTGCCGAACTCCGAGAGCCGCAGCGTGGGGTCCACGCCGGCGACGATTTCGTAAAGGCGACCGGCCGCGACCCCCGCCTCAGGCCTCATCTGTACGAACAGTTGTGTCACGGGAGGCGGCGGCATGCCCACTAACCCCACCGACCGGGGCGTCACCGGCGCCAGGTCCAACGGTGCGTAAACGACGGGGTGTGCACCGGGGCCGAACGCGTCAATACCGGGGTTTCGGACGACGCCCACGATCTGGACGGACGTCCCCGCTTCCGGGATCTCGACGATTGAGGACTCGTCGCGTGGGTCTCGCTCGGGGAAGCGAAGCAACCCTCCCACCGGGTTCCTTCCGCCTAGGACGATGTCGACGAACGCCTCGTTCACGACGACCGACCTCGATTCGGAGGTGAAGTCCGCCAGCCCGAGCGGTTGGCCGGCTACCGGTGTCGCGTTCATCAGGTCGAGGTAGTATGCGTCGACCAGCAGGATGCGCGCGGAGGCTGTGACGGATGCGGCCGAGCCGTCGCCCACGAACTCCAAGGGGCTGCCGACGTGGTTCATGGCCGAGAGTCCGCTCGCGAGGGCCACTCCAAGGACGGCCGGATCGGCGGCAATTCGACTGCGTGCCTCCTCGAAACGCAGCCGTGAGATCTCCAGGAACTCCGCCTGCTCCTGCGGCGTCTGTGGTGGGACGGACGGGTCTCGCCCGAGTTCGGCGGTGACGTATTCGTCCGCGGCGAAGTCGACTCCCTCACGGCTCTCGAAGGCCGCCCCGGCCACTGAGACGGCAAGGGGGAGAAACGCCACCGAGAGAGCGACCTGGAGCACGATCACCACGGTCCACATGCCGCCGAAACGAAGGTTCCCCGCCCCACCAGCAGAAAGCAAGCCGAGACGGGGCAACACGGATCCACGCGTGGCTTTGAGTCCCGGCACGACGCCAATCATCACCGCACCGACCACGGCGAGGGCGACGGCGTACACGATCGTGGTGGGAGAAAGAGAGTCGTTCCACCAGAACGGCGGTTGCGGCTCCTGCTGAATGATGAAGAAGAGCCGCGCGATGCGGCCGAGTGCAAACGACGCTACCACCAGCCCGATCACTGTCGCCCCCACCACCAATACGAGCGCCTCGGCGAGGAGCTGTAACACGATGCGGCGGCGGGTGGCCCCGAGCGACGTCCGCACCGCTATCTCGCCCTCGCGCGTCACGGTCCGCGCGAACACGAGCGTCGCCACGTTCGCGCAGGCGACGACCGGCACAAAGACGAACAGCAGCCGCACGACCGAGAGAATCAGCGTCATCTGGGTGTCCGATGCGAGGCGGGCGAATTCGGACACCCGCGGGCTGAGGCGCCCGTACACCTCAGGGAAGTCCGCCGCGGCGCGGCGGCCCGCGACGTCCAACTCGGATTGGGCCGACTCCAAGGTCGCCGGCGGCGCCAGACGACCGAACACTCCTGCGCGCGGCGCCGTCTCGGGTCGCATGGCGTCCGGATCCACGCGGAGCGGGACCCACGCGTTCTGCATTTGCGGGAAACCGAATCCCTCCGGCATGACGCCCACCACCGTGGCGGGTGTTCCCCCGATCTGGACAACCTGCCCGACGGCATCCGGAGAACCTCCGAGGAGCGTCTGCCACGCGTCGTAGCCCAGCACCACCACGGGTGGCGCATCCGGCTCCTCGTCGGCGTCGATGAGGAACCGCCCGAAGAATGGGGGGACTCGAGTCAGCCGAAATGAAGACGCGCTGATGCGTGCGAGGCTCACCGTGCCGGACCCACCACCGTCGATCGTGAAGCCCTGCTCCATGGTTGTGTAGGCGCCCAGGTCCTGAAGAGAGGAGATCGATTCCCGCCAGACCTCCAGGTCGTAAAGGGACGCCGCAGTCGCCGTACCGGCCTCCGAGTCGATCTGGTAGAGGCGAACGATCCGGTCGCCCTCCTCGAGGGGTAGACTCGGAACGATCAAGTCCCGTACGAACTCGGAAACGCCCACACCGATGGCGGTGGCGGTGGCGATGGCGATGCCGGCGACCAGGGTCAGCATCGGGTATTTGACCAACATCCGGAATCCGAGCTTCAGATCGAGACCGATCGAGGAGGCCCTGAAGGGGAGCGCCTCCGCGATCCGTTCGGCGGCGAAGCGGCCGGCGATCGCTAGTACCTGGCCGGCGTACCAAAGGCCGGCGGAAAACGCTCCGCTCCGGCTCCGCCGGACGCGATAGACCTCATCGAGGTCGCCCACGATGCCGTCCCGAACCTCGGCCGGTAGCGAGCGCTCCAGGAGCCGACGCAAACCAGCCGGTGGCAAGGCGCTCACGTGCCACTCTCCACGATCCCGAGGTCCAGATCGCCCCACATGCGCTCCATGACGCGCCGTGACTCACGGAGGAACTTTACTCCTTCCGGTTCTACCCGCACGTAGCGTCGCGCTTTGCCTCCGCGCTCGCCGGTTGGCTCGCCCATCCATGAGGAAACGACGCCGCGCTTCTCGAGGCGTCGCAGCGTCACGTACACCGCGGCGCGGGAGACCGCCCTGCCCGTGCGCGATTCGATCTCCTCGACGATGGGCACCCCGTACGCATCTCCCTTCAAATGCAGGATGGCTAACAGCACCATCTGTTCGAACTCCCCCAATCCCTGCGGCATGGTTTCCCCCGGTGAAGAATCCTGGCCCTGGAGCGCGCGCGTACCGGCCGCGGAACACATGCACGAGGCGGTCGATACCACAGTCAGACCTCGACACGTGTTTAAAATGATGACGATGTTAACATAAGGGATGCTTAAATATCGTCAAGTACTTTGTTGTGCAAAGTGCCATACACTCACGTCTCTCTAGTCATCCCACAGGCGGAGTGGTGGCGCGACTTGACAGCACCCGTATTCGTGGCCGGAACGCCTATTAGCATGACGACGGGTGTTCAAGCCCGCCGCCCATTCACCTCAACCGTCCAGATCGTAAGCCAACCGCAGCCATTCGAGCACCGTGGCGTCGATGTCGGATGGCTGTGACAGCGGTATCCGGTGTGTTATCCGGTCCCCCTTCTCGAGGCCTCCGGTGTTTATCAGTCTCTTTGGAATACGACGGCTTACGTCTTTCAACGCCAAGCCCAGGTCAATCCGGGTCCTGGTCGCGGGCTTGATCTGCGCAAACACGTGATTGCGATAGATCGGCACGATAGTCTTGGCCGGCGAGACCTTCACGTCCGAGCCCAACGCCAGCGTTTGCTCCACCAGCGCGTCATGTAGCGGCCGCAGGCTCGCTTTCGGCCCGGCGTACATCGCTTCGATGTACTGCTTGGCCGCACACAGATAGGCTTTTGCGTCCGATAGCTCCTCGCCTCTGCCCTCTGCCCGGTCGACAATGAGCTTTGCGGTAGTTCCCCCGAGCCCATGCTCCCGCTTCAGCCACGACAAGCGGGCCTTGGTGTCGGGAGGCCCGTCCCGCTCGATGTTTTCGATCCAATGCTCTAGCGAACGCCCAGTCTTCTCGCCCAGGTTCCCGATAATAGCCTGTGCCATGGCCACAGCCGGGTGGACTGTGTAACGGACGGGTTTCCGCGATGCTGTCATACCGTGAAGCTCCTGGGTTGCTCGATCGAGGTTGGATAATTCAGTTTACCAGCATTCGCTCACTACGCGTCTCCCGATTCGAGGTGAACATCGTGCAAGATAGCGGTTGTTCCAATGGAGATGTCTGAGAGTTCGGAAGAGAGATCCGCCAACAGAGTGGAGCATTGTATCACAAAGCTACGTTCCGTTGGCCAAGGGGCTCCGGCGCTGCTCGAGAGTCTGCTGCTGTTGGCGCTCGTTGTGGCGGGTGCCCTTGTCGGGCTCGCACTTCAACAGAATTGGCTCAAGATCCTGCGCGTAGCCTCCGCATCGCTGGGTTATTTCACCGCCCTCTTCGTCGCGGTGCGGTCACCGCCGGCTCGAGCAAAGGGACCCGGCGTTTATCCCTACTGGCCGTTCTGCCTTGCCGGGGCCGTTGCGGGATTGATGAGCGCGGTGGTGCGCCCGAGCACGAGTCTAGCATTGATAATGGTGCAGGTGCTGGGCGCAGGATTCCTGCTTGGTGGAGTTCACTGGATTGCGCTGCGATGGTGGTCTCGCGTCAGATCTCGACTCGAGTACTGATCCTCGAGCGAAACAAGCGCAAGAAGAGAGTCAGCACCACTTGAAGTCAATAACCCGGAGTGCCGTTAACGCCGAGCTTCTCGAGCCACAGCTTCTCTAGCTCCCGAAGGTCGTCGGTCGGATCGTAGTGCGGCTCCGTATTCGCTGATAGCGTGTCGACGATCTCGAACTCGAACGCTTCAGCTCCATGGGTATTCCAGTCTGCTTGCAGCTGGGAATTGCGGTGCCCACCCATGCGCAGCTGGGCTCGGTGGCGGTTTAGTGCGGCCGGAAGATCGCGGCTCGCCCCGATCAGCGCTTTCCCGTTTGTCTTGTTGCGTACTCGATAGATGCCCATGGGACGTGGCGTCTCCTAATA